>JBKJQT010000383.1:0-9285 GCA_046593855.1 Candidatus Nitrotoga sp.
CTTTTACAACTGCGTAAGAAGGCATTCAGCTTTAGGTAATATCGCACCATTGGCTTATGAAAAACAGTTTGCAGCTCAACAACCGATTGTGGTGTCCGAAATTACTTGACCACTACAACTCTTACACTTTAGAAGGGCCTTCAGTGTATTTCCCTCTTCTGCTTTCGCCATTCCCACGGGGGCAGCGGGTCAGCGTCACTCCATAGTCCACGCCTAGACACTCTTGCTTCTTCCTCGGCCTGAGCATAAGCAGAGCCGTCTTCAAAAGATTGCTCACGCTGGTAATTCTTGTAGTGTAGAGCCATGCCAGCCTTGACCTGTGCTAAATTGGCATCTACACCACCGACAATGATCTTTCCCACAGTACGAACATATCTGTCCTTCTTGTTGTATTCAACTTGCACCTGACGGTCGAAAACCAAGTCTGAAAGAGATTGATTGGAACGATTCCCATAAGGCATCTTTTCCTCAGGTGCATCAATGCCCATCAGCCGTATTTTATGTTGCTTGTGTAACTCATCAAGGACGGTCACGGTATCTCCATCGGCAACACCAACCACTCGCCCGTAAAACACATCAGCATATGTTTGAGTGATAAACAATACTACCAGCATGGTAGCCGCTGCAAACAAGGCTAGGTTAAAGTGTGGGTTCTTCATCTGGAGTGACTATGACTGATTTATCTATGTTCGCACAATACAACAAACTGTCTGATATGTTCATCGCTCAAGCATCCAAAGACAAAATTGCTGAGTGCGAAGGCTGTTTGCTCTCAATCTTGCCCACTATCAGTCGAAGTTTGGCGATTTGCCGCTGGAGGAAACGCTTGCCATGATTGATACCGGGGTACTCAACAATGACCAAGCTAATTTACTTGCTCACGGCATGGAGAATTTGGTTGGGGTGCTTGGCACAGTTTGCAGTGGGCTAGGTGATGCAAAGCACTAGAGGGCGATTCATTTTTTATCTATATGCATACCACTCCACTATCTCGGCTCGGTGCTTGCATTTTTGCTTTACTACAAGAGGCATTAGGGATGGTAAGAACAAACAAACATGAATCTGCTAGCTCTGGAAGTTTGGTAACATGTTTCCATGCTGCCTGCCGATAACCATCAACCCAGATTGATTGAAGAAGTAGGTAAATCGCATGGGTATCAAAGCTGTAATCGTGGTAACAAACGTGGTAACTCACAATTATGTAAAGCTGCAACTTAGTATTTACGAGGGTTTCAGGCCACAATGTGAATGCCGCCCTCCCTGTTTGACCAATGCTGAACAACCGATTATATCTTTGACGTTGTTTTACCAAACGCTGCAACAGCCTTATCCCCCGTGTCCGGCATCTATTTGCCATATACTTTGGCGATCATCCTCCAGTCAACATGCCCCATCTGTTTGGCAACCCACATTGGATTTTCTCCGGCAGATATCATCATTGATGCATACGTGTGTCGTGAGTCACGAATTTACGACAGGTGTCTGGTTCGCTGAACTCAAATGGATTGGGCTGGTTGTTGACCGTCATTGACTCCCTTGTGGTTTTTTGTAATTCTCATGTCTTATGAGCAAGTGCAGTTTTACTTTTCTACTAGACTCGTAAAAGTCGGCGTGTAAATAGAGTATTCATATCTCGCCGTGAATCAACGACGATATGAACATAAATAGTGTCCAGTCGCACTTCGCAAATGATGCGTTCAATCCTGGAATAATCTGCCTGTACTGGCTGAGGTTAAGCTTCTCAAGCTCTTTGAGAATAAAACCTGCGAGGGGAAAATCTTGCAAATTGCGGATCGCCTCTTTTAATTTGGCGTAAGTATTCCGACAAATTTTGGTTGAGAAATTCTTGACGTGCGGTCAGCTATTCCGTACAGGGTGCATAAACTGCCTCGGTCTTAATACGTAAGGCTTGTCTATTCGCGGATGTTAATAGTGGGCGACTGTTGCTTATAGTTGAAACTGGTGATGTTCTGAATTTAAGTTCGGAAAGATGGGTGCTGGCCCAGCTGAGGAAGCAACCAGTTACAGTCAAAGAAGCTGTCGCGTAAGGTAACGCTTGAAGAAATGGTGTTAAAACGAATTAGTTGTTCATTTGATCTGACATACGCAGTATTGCCTGTGGGTATTCTTCCTTTCCGATATTAAGCCAGACAAGACACAATCTGAAAAACGATAAGGCAGGGCAAAAACCCCTGCCTTAATCGTACGCAGACCGGCTAAATATTACTTGGCAGCCTTTTCTTCAATCTTGGCTTTTTCTTTCTTTGCCATGGCTTCGGCTCCAGCCGCTTTTTTCGCTGCTGTGGCTTCGGCTCCAGCCGATTTTTTCGCTGCCTTGGCTTCGGCAACAGCCTTTTCCATTGTCGCTTTCGCCTCAACGATTGCTGCATCTCTGGCGGCTTTCGCATCCTTCAAGCAGGTATCCTGTTCGGCAGATGGCTTCTTCTTGCAATCCGCGCTAGCTGCTTTGTAGGTTGCCTTGGCATTCTTTTTGGCGTGCTTATAGTCTGCCTTAGCATCCGATTTTTTCTCGGTCGCATCGGCTGTCTTCTTGGTTTCCTTGGAATCGGCCTTGGCGTCCTTTTTCATTTCTGTCGCTTCGGCTTTCTCAGCTTTAACTTCAGCTTTGGAGATGTCTGCCGCGGTGACGTTTAAGCTCATTGAGGCTGCAAAAAATGAAGCGATTAGTACTGATAACAATTTGCTCATGATAGATATCCCTGAGAATGATGCGTGAAAAAATATGACCTAGCCTTACTTTGAGTAATAACGCACGCTGATCAATCCGGTTGACATAATCGCCATCGCCTAGAGGTCGGCAGCTTGCTTGCGGAATTTAGACAGTGCAGCAGAGATTTGTACACCGCAGGAGTTGTTTTGGTGCTCGAATGCAAGTATGACGATGATTTATATGAGTAATAAAAAAAATTGATTAAGGGGTCGGCTGAAGGCGTTGTTCAAACAAGGCATCCAGATTCAAAATGGGAACGTTTTCATCTACCAGCTGGAAACAGGAGTGGGCGATAGATGGCCATGCAGATGAATCTTGGGGTAGCGGGCACGCTGCATCGTCCCCGACGCTCACTATGCGGAAATAGGCGGATAGCCCTAGGGCTCCCCACCGTTGCTCGCCGTTTGATCGGGCAAAGTATGTAACGACCAGCGCAAGTTGAATATTCCCCAGAGAGCGTTGGCCGATGAGCGGTGCTAGCTCAACGAATGGAATGGCGCGGTCCTGCCAAATACAAAGCGAATGGCAGTAATCCGGAGCCAGAGGTACAGGTACAAGCCTGGGTGAAATGACGAGTTCGGCAACTTCGTGCAGACCGATTGCTGCATGGCGGCCACTCGTGAACTCGAACAAAACGGCGTCATGCCTCGCATTCATGTCTGCTCTCCGAGGTGTTGATGCGAGACCACAATGTACCAACATCGCAACAGAATGCGATGCGCTCCTCGATTTGTATGTAAGCTTTGATCGGTGATTCGGGAAAGTTCATGCATGCGGGTAAAGAATGCAGCTTTGGGTCTTGAATGGGGAGCGACTGTACCGAGTCCACAGTAATGCCGAAGCGGTGCTCATCTGCCTGCAGTACGACAATATAGCGACATCGTGTATCGATCTTGTTTGCCACGACCAGATGTGCGGTTAGCGAATGTACTTCGCATGCATTCTCTTCAATGACCTCGCTCGCCTTCACTTCATCATCTCCGTCTCGTGCTATGACCATATTCTCGAGGGAGACGATTGCATGTTGGTCGATGAGCAGATTCAGACCGTCAAAACAGATCAACGCATACCCGGCTGAGGCGGTGTTCATTGCACTCCGCCGATTGCGCTGTTGATGTGCCCGAGAAGGTCGGTGTCGGTGTAGGGCTTGGTCATGTATACGCTAACCCCTGCGAGCTCGGCCTGTTTACGATGTTTATCCATGGAGCGAGAGGTGATCATGATCACCGGCAGCTCGCGGGTGTCGGCGCGCGCGCGCAGGTGCGAGGTGAATTCGAGCCCGTTCATGTTCGGCATTTCAAGATCAGTGAGTATCACTCCGGGCATGAAATCCTTTAGAAGCGCGATCGCTTCCAATCCATCCTTCGCTGCTTTCACGTTATATCCTGCGTCGCTTACGAGTTGTACTAGCGATTTGCGCACGCTAAGGGAATCATCCACTACGAGAATGTCGCGTCGCGTCGTCGCTACCGGGTTACCTGAGGTAATGGAGGTTGCGGCCTCGATCAATTGCGGCATGGGAAGACGCAGCAATTCGGCCAAATCGAGCAGCGGCGCGACGGTGCCGTCACCCAGAATAGCGATGCCGCCCACGCCATTAATCTTCTTTACATACCGGCCCGGATCCTTGAGGATCAGGTCACGACCGTCAACGATGCGGTCGACCAGCACCGCATGAATATCAAGGTCGACGTGAACCAGTAATACGGACTTCGAATTCATGGTTTCTAATGTCATCACGCCGCTGTCATAGCCGATCAGCGCGCTCAGAGTCTTTACCGGATAGGTGCGTTTTTGATAGCGCAGGTTAATTTCGCTGCCGATTGATATGAATTCTCCTGCGGCGGGTGGTAACGCTTGGTCTAGCGCATAGCTTGGTACCGCAAAAATTTGGGTAGAGGATTCTATGAGTAACGCATGCTGGGCGACGAGCGACGCCTGGAAGCGAAGTAGAAACTCGCAGCCTTTCCCGAACTCGGACCGTACTTCGATCATTCCTTTCATGACAAGAAGTCGATCGCGCACTACATCGAGCCCGACGCCACGTCCCGATATTTCATTCGCGCGTTCTCGTGTTGAAAAGCCAGGAAGTAGAATCAAGCGTGACAGTTCTTCCTCGGAGATATCCTGACCGGCCTGCATCAGGCCACGCTCGATTGCCTTGTTTCGGATCGCGCTGTAGTCGAGTCCGTGCCCGTCGTCCCGGCAACGCACAGTGACCGTTTGGCCGCGCCGCGAGAACGCAAGATGAATGGTGGACACCTCCGATTTACCGGCGCGCATACGTTCATCGGGTGTCTCAATGCCATGATCAATGGCGTTTCGCAGTATATGCAGCAGCGGGTCGACAAGGTTGTTCAGCATGTCTCCGTCAATCAGGATGTCTTCCCCTTCGATTATCAGCTTTGCTTTTTTTCCTGTTTGCTGCGAGGTCTGGCGGATGTTGCGGTGCAGGCGAGGGGCGAGGCTTCCTACCGGGCTCATGCGAGTGGTCATAGCCATGTATTGAAGTTCGCGCTGTACTCGTTGTGTTTGCTGAAGTACGGCGCCCATCTGCGCCACGTCTTCTTCAATGCGTCGACTGAACTCCCTGGTGTCGGCGGCTTCTTCTGTCAGCGCGCGGGTGTTACTCTGAAGCTCGGTGTACTGTTCCATTTCCAGCGCATCAAATATTTGATCACTGCGAGAGATTTTTGTTTCACGCAGACTCGAGAGGCCGCGGATGTCAACCAGGTTCTCAAGATCAAAAATACGCTGCTGTACCTTGAGATTCTGACGTAATAGGCCGTTAGTGCGTTGCTGAGTCTGCTTCACTTGCTCGGTAAGTTGCCCAATCTTTACAGATAGCTCGCCCGTGAGACGGAAGAGTTCGTCCATGGTTGCTACCGGGACGCGTATTATTGGAGCGACAGGAATCTGGCCGGTCACATTATTAGGCAGAGAAGTTTCGGGCAGAGAAGTTTCGGGCAGAGAAACTTCTTCTTCCCTGAAGGTTTCAGTCAGTACCCGGGGCGTTGTGTTGAGATGGGCAGCTTCATTCAAAACCGGATGCGCCTCATCAATATCTGCATTTTCAGCCTGAATCGGATGCGCCCCATCCATATCTGAATTCTCAGCCTGGATCGGAAGTGTCACGTTGAGATCGGTGATTTCTGTTTGAATCGCAAACGTCGCATCGAGAACAGTGATTTCAGTTGGTGCTGGGAGCAACACGTCGAGATTGGCAAGCACAGGCGGGACGGCATCGATTTCGTCCTCAATATTTCCTGAGTGAATCCGGTTAGCCCAATCGAGAACAGACTGCAGTATTTCCTTCGCCTGAGTCTGTGTGGGGGCCTCCTCGATGCCGAGCATGGAGCCTATCATTTGTTCCAGACAAGCTGATGCGTCGAGCAATGCATTGCTTAGCGCCAAGGGGGGGCGTGCCTGATTCTGCTCGAACCATTCGAGAATGTCCTCTGTATGATGTCCGAGCGTCGCGATGCCCCGGATGCCAACGATGTTTGCCGAACCTTTTAATGAGTGCGCAATGCGTTTCGCTGCGGCCATATCCTCGTCCGTGGCTGCCCCGTCCACAATGCTACGGATGTAGTTGGAGAGCTCGGCGGCCTGCGTTGGAGCTTCTTGCAGCAGCGCCTCGTACACGCTTCGATCCACGTCGGCCGGTAAGGCAAGAGAAATATCTTCATCAGTCGCCACGCGAGTGCGTTCCAGCTCCTCTGTCTCTGCTTCGGCGCGCAAATATCCCGCTAGCACCGGCTCGGCGGTAAGCTCGATAATGAGTTCGAGGTTACGCTCGGCATCCACGTGTGCTGGACAGGAAGGCTGGGAAAAGTGTTCTGCCAAGTGTTCTGCAGATTCGAAGCTCGTGATGTCAGCGAGATATGCGAGCACAAGATCGGGCCAAAGATCGAAGAAAGATTGCGCCGTGCCTCGCTCTTTCGCGTTAAGCCCAATAATGACCACCAGGCATTCCTGTACTTGAGCGCAACAAGACTCCAAGCCGCGCAGTCCGAGCATTCCACAGGTTGAAGCCGTGCGATCAACCTGGCCGACATATTGATCGAGTGCATCGCCGAATGCGGGATCCTCGGGGTCAGCCGAACAGATCGTTGCAATCCAACCGGCAAGATCGGTGCGCGCCTCTTCTATTTCAGTTAGAAGCGCTTCGATGAAATCGCTCATTTGCATTATCTATCGTCCTCAGGTCGAAGCACAACGGAACAAGTGTGCCGTCATCATTGCAGGCTTAAACAGCTGATTGGAGCTTGGGCATGGAGGTCGTACGCTCGGGCATAATCGACAATCCAAGAGCTTGTGCACTAGGTAGCTTGAATACGCCCACTGCTTTCACCAATTGGTCGGCAGATCTGGAGAGCAGGTTGGTTTCGGCTGTCTGGGTTGTGATTTGTTCCCCGGTCTTCTCCGCACTACGGCCAATATCCTCAACCCTGTTTTGTAGAATTTCTGCACTCTTTATTTGTACCTCCAGGCTGGCGGCTATCTGCAGCACTAAGTCCACCAGATTATCGGTTGCCTTTTGCGTTTCCGCCATTTGAACACCGGCTTTTTCAGCGAACTCGGTTCCTTGCACTACTTGAGAGATGGTTTTGTTCACCGTATTGATCGTGTCGTTCGTCTCGATTTGAATGTTATTCACCAACGTGCCAATTTGCGCAGTAGCGTTGCGTGAGGATTCGGCAAGGCGCTGCACTTCCTCAGCCACCACCGCGAAACCGCGGCCCGCATCGCCTGCGACTGCGGCCTGTACGCTCGCGTTCAACGCAAGTACATGTGTGCGCTCTGCGATTGTATTGATCAAATTCACGATGCCGCTGATTTCCTGCGAGCGTTCGCCAAGGCGCTTAATTCGTTTTTCGGTTTCGGCAATCATTTCACGGATTGAGTTCATGCCCTTCATTGTTCCGGTCACGGCATTAAGCGCAGAGAGGGTTGAACGGGTAGCATCGCCGGACGCAATGTGGGATTTTGCGGTGAGCTGTGCCACATTGTTCATGGCTTCGGTTGAAGTGGCGAGCTCGCGGATCATTTCTTCGACGCCTTTGCGTTCCACTGCAGCTGTCGCTTGCACTTGGTCTGCCTGCCCTTGCAATTTGAGCGAGGAATTTTCCACCTGGCCGGCTATTTGCATCACCCGATAAAGCACCTTGCTCGTCTCTTCCGTGTGCTGATTTACTGCATCAGACACCGTACCCACGATGTCTTGCGTGACAGGCGCCTTGGCTGTGAGGTTTTTTTCCGAGAGCTTCTGCATCGTTTGCAGGAGCGAGATCACCGAGTCATTGAGTGCTTCGGTTTCCGCCTCAGCCTTGCGCTGCCCAGCCATGCGTTCTTCCAGCAATTGATTAACCGTTCGTCCCAAATCGCCGACCTCGTCCTTCGCCTCGATAGAGCCTAGCGCTGTGTTATCTCCGCCACGCACTTTTTCGACCGATAGCTGCAACATACGTACTGTGTCGGTGATATTTCGTGTGATCAACAAGGCAAGAAACGCCGCAAATAAGATGAAGGCGAGTACCACGCCTGACAGCGTTAATGAACGTTTGAGCAGATTTGCAACCTTGAGCTGCAACTCGTCGTTCAGTGCCACCATCGCGGTATCAATTAATTTGAACTGATCGTTAATGCTGGCAGTGAACTGTTTGATATATTCCGCAGAGCTAAACTGAAGCCGTTGCGCATTGCTGATTTCTGCGGCGGCCAGACCGGCAAGGTGCTTGATTTGTTCTTCAGCGATTTGATCTCTGCCTGCAATCTTGTCTTTAATTCGCGCTTCCGCAATCTGTGCTTTACCTAACTGATTAGTCGCTTGATTGGTTTTGGTGGTCAAGGCCGAGATTAAAGTTGCCATCGTTGCGCGGTCGGTCAAGGTGAGCGCATCTTTGTCTAGTTCAGTACCGGATCTCTGAGCGATGGCTAAGCGCTCGGCTTCCGCGAGCCGGGCGGCTCCAAAAGCCCTCACCTGCCCCAGTGTTTCAGCTACTTGAGGCAGATCTGCTAGTGTGGCCTGGATCAGGAAGTGCGTCGCAGGATCTGATTCAAACGAGAGCTTGTAATGATCCATAAGAAGATCAAGCAGGGCCAGTTCGGTAGCGACCAGTGCCGAGTGGTCTGCAAACGATTTGCGCGCGTCTGCGCGCTGGCTCGCGGTCTCGGCCGCGATTCGTGTCCAATCGGTTTTTACTTTGTCCCATGCCTCGGCCTGTTTGGCATTGTTGCTATCTTTCATGTATGGGTCAAAGGTGCTAATCGCCCGGGCAACCTCAGTCTCCTTAGCGGCGCGATCTGCAGCTACGGAGGCATTTCCACCGATGAAGGCGGCGGCCAAGCCGCGATGCTGTTGAGTATTCTGGATTACCTTAAGCAGCTTTGCTGCGGGGTCAATTCCACTCGCCTCGAGCTTGGCGGTCTGAATGGCGGCGGTGGTCTGTGTCAAGAACAAGTAGGCAGGTACTCCGGCAGCGGGTAGCGCGACGGCGCCCAGGAGCAGGAACTTCTGCCACAGTTTCATCCGGGTAAGGAAGGTAATTTTC
>JBKJQT010000080.1:0-5078 GCA_046593855.1 Candidatus Nitrotoga sp.
CAAGAGAATATTTATATGGATGCAATTCTCTTTGCTATTCAGAGTGCATCTGCATCGATTGGCTTGGTAAGGTCAAAGCTTAATTGATATCCATAACTGAAGTGAAATTCCGGGCCATGATCAGCCCTGGGGTATAATCGCGCCACTCTTTTCGCCACATCCCCTATGAACATTTTTTACGAAGAAGATGGCGCTTTCAAGGTTGGATCGATACTCACTGACAGCATCACCTCGCTGCAAGTAGAAAGCACGCATGGCAAGCGTAGCAAAATCAAAGCCGTCAACGTATTGTTACGTTTTGCCCAGCCGGGGCTGACTGAATTTATGACGCAGGCGGAAGGCATCGCAGCAGATATCGATGTGGGGTTTTTGTGGGAATGTAGCCCGCAGGATGATTTTGGCTTTAATGAGCTGGCGAGTGAATATTTTGGCCACGCACCCAATCCGATCGAGGCCGCTGGCACATTGATCCGCCTGCATTCTTCACCAATGTACTTTTACAAAAAAGGCAAGGGGTATTATAAGGCCGCTCCACCGGACGCCCTCAAATCTGCGCTAGCCAGCGCCGAAAAAAAACGCCTGCAAGCCTCCTTGCAAGCGCGTTACACGAACGAGCTGATCGCTTTCACCCTACCGCCGGAATTTACCGACAAATTGCCGCATCTGCTATACAAACCGGATCGCAATACCCTCGAGGTGAAAGCGCTGGAGGCCGCCTCCACCGCTACGCACTTGTCGGCTGCGCACTTGTTGCAACGCTGCGGAGCAGTCCCTTCCACGCAGGATTATCATTTACAGCGTTTCTTGTTTGAAAATTTTCCGCATGGAACCCGTTTCGCTGAGATCGACCTGGCTGTCTGGCCCGACTTGCCCTTGGCATTGGATACTGCATTCAGTATAGATGATGCGACTACCACAGAAATCGACGATGCCTTTTCGGTTAGAAAACTTGCCAACGGTAGCTGGCGTATTGGTGTGCATATTGCCGCACCTTCGTTGGGCATAGCGCCTGGTTCGCCAGGTGATGATATCGCGATGCAGCGCATGTCCACGGTATACATGCCTGGTGACAAGATCACCATGTTACCAGACAGCGTAGTGCAGGCATTTACTCTAAGTGCCGACAAGGTTTGCCCGTCGCTTTCCATGTATCTCGAAGTGGATGCCGACACTTTGACCGTGCTCGGTACGGAAAGCCGCATTGAGCGCATTCATATCGCCGCCAACTTGCGCCATGACACGCTGGAACCGCTGTTCAACGAGGAGTCGCTGGCTGCTGGCAAGCAGGATTTTCTCTTTGCGTCAGAACTCACGCTATTATGGAATTTAGCGCAAAAGCTGGAAGCAACGCGGGGCAAATCCGCCGACAATAATATCCAGCAGGTAGATTACAATTTTCTCGTGGAAAACGATCGCGTCAGCATTAGTACTCGGCAGCGTGGTTCCCCCATCGACAAGGTGGTGGCAGAACTGATGATTTTCGTAAATTCGGAGTGGGGAAAACTGCTTGCGACGCACGATATAGCGGGCATCTACCGCACGCAAAACAACGGCAAGGTGAAGATGAGTACCGTGCCGGCGCCACATCAGGGGTTGGGCGTAGCGCAATATATGTGGTCAAGCTCGCCGTTACGCCGCTACATAGACTTTATGAACCAGCGCCAGATTATCAGCCTGTTGCGCGAAGATCCACCGGCCTACACTAAAAACGACACAACGCTGTTCGCCGTAATGCGCGACTTCGACACTGCCTATACACTTTACAACGAATTCCAACGCAATATGGAACGCTATTGGTGCTTACGCTGGCTGTTGCAGGAAAGCATTCAGCAAGCCGAAGCGCTGGTGCTGCGCGAAAATCTGGTGAAGTTCGTTCACATTCCACTGGTGGGCCGCATCCCATCCTTACCGGAATTGCCACCCAACACGCGTGTAATTCTGGAGATAGGCGAAATTGACCTGCTTGACCTGAGTTTCAATGCCCGCTTTATCTCCAAGGTTGAGGATGAGGCCACCGCTTGCTAATTCTGTTCAAACAGCCAATCACCATTGCCCTGGCATTTTCGCTAGTGCTGCATGGTTTTATGCTGTTTGGCATCGTCTTCACCCTGCCTGACCCACGCAAAACTAATGATTCCCTGCAACCGCTGCAAGTAGTACTGGTAAACAGTAAAGCAAAATCGCGTCCTGTTAAGGCCGATGCCCTGGCACAAAACAACCTCGACGGCGGCGGTAATACAACTGAAGATCGTCACGCAAAAAGCCCGCTGCCCACCTTGAAATATGACAATCAATTCACACCAGAGCAATCCGCGCAACGCGTGCAGCAGCTCGAACAAGGCGTCAAACTCCTGCTGGCACAGGCGGCCATAAGCACACACAGCATACCGCAACAAAAAACCCACGGACAAGAACAACACCAAAGTGCCAGTGACATTACGAATAACCTGGATATGGTGCAACGCAAGCTGGAAATCGCACGCCTGGAAGCACAGATTAGCAAGAATTTTGATGCTTATCAAAAATTGCCACGGCGAAAGTTTATCGGTGCGCGCACCCAAGAATACCGTTACGCAAAATATATTGAAGACTGGCGTATCAAAGTAGAGCGCGTAGGGAACATAAACTATCCCCAAGTTGCACGCCAGAAAAATATTTATGGCACACTACAACTCAGCGTCTCCATCCGTGCAGACGGCAGTGTGGAAAAGGTGGAGGTGAGTCGCTCATCCCGGCAGCCCATCCTGGATGCTGCGGCACGACGTATCGTAAAACTGGCTGCGCCTTTCTCCCCGCTCCCGCCAGACATCCGAAAAGACACGGACATTCTCAATATCACACGTACTTGGACTTTTACTTCAGCTGACACTCTGCAAAGTGAATGACAGATTTTTCTAAAAGGTTGAAAATTGATTACCCACTCTATTTCGCTAAGTAAGCGCCCATAAATAAGCAAATTACCTATTTTATTTTTATGCTTCACGCCCTATTATTAGAACTCTGGAGTACGAAACTGCATTGAAGACAGCTATTTGACATATTCAGAATTGATCATATGACACTAAAATGGAAAAACTTAAGCTTGATTGCACTACTGTCGATGCTGCAATGCATCGCGCCGTTAGTGCATGCACATATCAGCGATGATTTTCATTCCGACAGCATACATTTCCATCTCAATGGCGACATACTCGATCATGCTGACGCTGTAACTGCCCAACCAGAGTTGAGCGATGTCAAGACGGAATTGCCAACCATTGGCATAACACAGGGATATAAAAATGATTACACCCTGTTGTTGACAGATTATCCGGGGGCATCACATACCAGATTGCCGACTTCTTTATTAAATGCACTACCTCTGACCATTATTGGCCAAACGAAACAAACTTCTTTTCGTTTTTCATATTGCCGCCCTCCAGCTCAGGCACCTCCTGTCATAAGACTATATAGTGGTGCGTAGAGTTTTTACGAGTTAAGCGAGATTCCTCTTGCAGTATTTGCATGGCAAAACTCGTAAAACCGCTCGTTCCTGCGAACCTCGCTCGATTGGTAGGCAACAATGTGAAGGAGCGGTGCAGTTATTCATGCATCCACCGAACAAAATTGCTTAACAAATTTTTAAGGGTAAGGGAGCTGGCGCACATTTATGAATATTCGGGTTAAATCGGCGAGACGTTAATTTTTACATTTAACCGATTCCCAAGTCTCGTCGGATTTCTTCCCTACTTCAGCAGGAGAATTGGATGATGAAATTTCTTATAAAGCTTGGGTTGGCGGCGATAATTTTCAATCCCTCTTTAGCTTTTGAAATGACAAGCCTCGGCAATTATGAAGCTGTCGGGAGTAACGCACTTCACGCTAGGGAACCAGCCGCCCCACTCACGCTAAAAGCCGCTCTCGAATTAGCTTATGGCGCCAATGCAGCCCTGTCTACCGCCAGACGGGAACTTGAAGCAGTCTCTGGATCAATCCTTCAGGCTGGCCTTCGACCAAACCCGCGAGTTGAGGCATTAATCGAGGATCCACGACCCGAGAATCGTCTCACCGCAGTATACGTCAACCAGCCGTTAGAGCTCGGCGGCAAGCGACCCGCGCGTATTGCTGCCGCCGAGCGGCGCCTTGATGTTGCTTCGGCAGAATTAAATGCCATGCGTGCAGAAATTCGCGCAGCCGTCATGGTGGCTTTTTTTGATGTGCTTGTAGCGCAAGAACGTTTTCTTTTAACGCAAGGGTTGGTCGAACTCTCGCAACGTGCAACTAGTGCTGCCTCAAAACGAGTGACGGCTGGCAAGGTTTCCCCGGTCGAAGAAACAAAGGCGCGTGTCGCCGAAGCAAGCGTTCGGGTCGAACTTAGTCAAGCATCCACCAGCCTGAAAATGGCACGCAAACGCCTCACGGCTATATGGGGAAATACCACACCGCGTTTCGAGCGAGTTGAGGGTAAAGTCGAGGCGCTGCCTGCACTACCTACATTGAAAGATTTGACTGCCCGCTTGGCAAATTCACCTGGGTTGGCTCGCGCACAGCTCGAAGTAAACCGCCGACAGGCACTGGTGGAAGTAGAACGCAGTCTTCGTATTCCGGACGTGACAGTTAGTTTAGGTGGCAGACGCAACGTGGGCCTTAATCAAGCACTTCTTGGCGTGTCATTGCCGATCCCGATCTTCAATCGTAACCAAGGAAATATTTTGGAAGCTCTACGCCGCACCGACAAAGCACGGGACGAACTGTCTGGAACCGAGATCCGTCTGAATAATGAGATCGCTCAGGCGCTCGAGCGTCTTAATGTTGCCCTTCAAGAAATTGAAATTTTACAGCGAGAGATTCTACCAGGTGCACAAAGTGCCTACGATGCTGCGACCAAAGGTTTCCTGATGGGTAAGTTTAGCTTCCTTGAGGCGCTCGACGCTCAGCGCACGCTGTTCCAAGCCAAATCTCAATACCTGCGCGCCTTGGCAGAAGCGCATCGATCTGCTGCCGAAATCGAACGTGTTCTTGGCGAAGCGCCCGATGGTTCACCGCTCTGATAACCATAAGGCCACCCGCCACAACGCCATAGGGCAATCGACATGAAA
>JBKJQT010000237.1:0-3766 GCA_046593855.1 Candidatus Nitrotoga sp.
GGCGACATGATGGAGGGCATCAGCAGTGAGGCAGCGTCGCTGGCAGGCCACCTTAAACTGGCCAATCTGTGCTGGATCTACGACGACAATAACATCTCGATCGAAGGATCAACCGACCTTACCTTTACCGAAGATGTGGCCGCCCGATTTGTGGCTTACGGTTGGCATGTTGTGCGCGTCGATGATGCGAACGACCTGACATTGCTTGCACATGCCTATGAAACTTTCCTTGCTACTCATGACTGTCCCACGCTGATTATTGTGCGGTCTCACATCGGCTATGGGGCACCGCACAAACAGGATCGGCGAGAAGCACACGGCGAGGCACTTGGCTCCGAAGAAGTGCGACTAGCAAAGGAATTTTTCGGGTGGAACCCTGACTCGCAATTTTATGTGCCAGAGAGCGTTCTGACACACTTCAAGGCGCAGCTAGGCAGTCGCGGCGCAACCAAGCGTGCCACTTGGGAACAATTGTTTGCAGCCTATCACTCGCAGCATCCAGATCTGGCCAAACAGATCGACTGCATGCAATTGCGTGGTCTGCCGGAAAACTGGGATAGCGCGCTGCCAAATTTTCCAGCAGACCAGAAGGGTATCGCAACACGCGATTCATCGGGCAAGGTGCTAAATGCGATTGCCGCACAAATGCCGTGGTTGCTTGGCGGCGCAGCAGATCTAGCACCTTCAACCAAAACAGAATTAAAAGATATGTTTTATGGCAATTTTCAGGCACCCACGCAGGGGGACAATGAAGGTGGCAATTATAGCGGGCGCAATTTTCATTTCGGCGTGCGCGAGCATGCCATGTGCGCCATCACCAGTGGAATGAGCTTGTCAAAATTGCGTCCTTACGCCGCAAGTTTTTTCATTTTTACGGACTATTGCCGCGGGGCGATTCGGCTGAGCGCAATGATGCAAATTCCCGTCATCTATATCTGGACCCATGATTCGATTAGCTTGGGAGAAGACGGGCCGACGCATCAGCCAATCGAGCATCTTGCTTCTTTGCGTGCGATGCCCGGCATGATTGTATTGCGGCCGGCAGATGCCAATGAAGTTGTCGAAGCGTGGCGTGTCATTATGCAGCTCAAAGATCGTCCGGCGTGCCTTGTGCTAACACGGCAAGCAATAGCCACCCTGGATCGCACCAAATATGCACATGCGAGTGGCGTATCGTGCGGTGCTTATGTTCTTGCCGATGCTCCGGACCACAAGCCCGATGTACTGCTGCTGGCTACCGGTAGCGAAGTCTCACTCTGCATTACTGCTTATGAGCAACTGAAAACTGAAGGGATTAAGGCACGCGTAATCAGTATGCCGTCCTGGGAGTTGTTCGAAAATCAAAGCCGGGAATACCGCGACAGTGTGCTGCCGCCCGAGATCACGGCGCGCGTCGCAGTCGAAGAGGCCTCCACTTTCGGTTGGGAACGCTATACCGGCTTCAATGGCGCCATCCTTGGCCTGCGCACCTTTGGGCTATCTGCGCCGACAAAGATCGTCGAACAGCACTTCCGCTTTGAGTCTGCTCACGTTGTGGCGGCTGCCAAGGCACAAATCACGCGCAACGCTTTGAAGAAATGAACATGGATGCCGTTGAGCTATCGCGCTCGCGGAATTTATCCCGTACAGGAGGCACCAAATGAGCGGCTTGGACGATACGACCATGAAAATAAATCCCTTGGCAGGCAAACCTGTTGAACTATCGGCGCTGGTAGACATACCCAAACTTGTTACCGCCTATTTCACGGCAATACCCGACCCCTCTGTGCCAGCACAAAAGGTCGCGTTCGGCACCTCAGGACATCGTGGTTCAGCGTTAACAACGAGCTTCAATGAATGGCATGTTCTTGCTATTTGCCAGGCCATTTGCCAGTACCGCGAGCAGCAGGGAATCAATGGTCCGCTATTCCTCGGCATCGACACACATGCGTTATCCATGCCAGCCTATGCCAGCGCACTGGAAGTGCTAGCGGCCAATCGTGTTGAGGTGATGATTGCGGAGAACGACGAATATACTCCAACCCCGGTGATTTCTTACGCGATACTCGTTTACAACCGCGGGCGCGAAAAAGGACTGGCAGATGGCATCGTTATAACGCCTTCACACAATCCACCACAAGACGGCGGTTTCAAGTACAACCCGCCACATGGCGGGCCCGCAGAAAATGCTATCACTGCCTGGATTGAAACCCGAGCCAATGAATTTCTAAAAGACGGTCTCAAAGGCGTGAAAAGAATCCCTTTCCAACAGGCCCTGCGTGCTTCCACAACTCACCGATACGACTATCTAAATACTTATATAAACGATCTCGGTAGCGTGATCGATATGGACTCAATTCGCGATGCGAACATTAACATGGGCGTGGATCCGCTTGGCGGTGCTGGCGTTCACTACTGGGCTGCGATTGCCCAGCGTTATAGCCTGAACCTTACGGTTGTGAACAAAGTCATCGACCCGACTTTCCGTTTCATGACCGTCGATTGGGATGGCCAAGTCCGCATGGATCCGTCCTCTCCTTACTCCATGCAAGGATTAATAGGTCTTAAAAAACGCTTCGACATTGCTTTTGCTTGCGACACAGACCACGATCGACACGGAATCGTTACCCGGAGCACGGGGCTGCTACCGCCGAATCATTATCTTTCTGTCGCTATTAACTATCTTTTCCAGCACCGGCCGAAATGGAGTAAGTCAGCGGCAGTAGGCAAGACCGTAGTAAGTAGCAAGATGATAGACCGAATTACCACAAAGCTTGGCCGCAAGCTCTACGAAGTACCCGTCGGCTTCAAGTGGTTTGTGGATGGCTTGTTCGAGGGTGCACTTGGTTTTGGCGGGGAAGAAAGTGCAGGTGCGTCTTTTCTTCGAACCGATGGATCTGTATGGACAACCGACAAAGATGGCATCATTTTGGCTTTGTTATCAGCGGAAATTACTGCGCGCATGAACCGTGATCCCGGCGAAATATACCGCGAGTTAGCGCATGAATTCGGCGAACCTGTTTTCAAACGTATTGATGCGCCGGCCACGCAAGCGCAAAAGGGAATACTGGCGAAACTCTCGCCCCAGCAGATCCGCTCCACAAATCTGGCCGGCGAAAAAATTCAGACTATTCTGACTCACGCGCCAGGTAACGGCGCATCCATCGGTGGATTGAAGGTAATTGCAGAACAAGGTTGGTTTGCAGCGCGTCCGTCCGGCACAGAAAACATCTACAAAATTTATGCCGAGAGCTTTCGTGGAGCTGATCATCTAGACCGCATTCTGACAGAAGCACAGACTATCATCAGCGATGCTCTGGAAACGAATTTAGCAGCGCTTTGAAGCATTCATATCACTGATTATAATAATAAATTATGGTAAGAGAGCATAACGTGACGGTTAGAGCGGATTGCCATCGGTGAACCCGGTTTGTTCGATACCGCACTGAATACTTTTAGTTACCAACTTAATATAAAACTCCTGTTCTTAATTGCTCTTTAATTCTAATGAACGGAAACGAAATGAAAGATATATTGCATCCGCATAAACACACCGCACCTCATAGGGAAGCTAGGGAGTCCAAGCTGGAAACTTCTGTGGGCGGTAGAGAAACTAGCGTTACCCATGAGCAACGTCATCCAATGGTCGCTGAAGCGGCATACCGGCGGGCCCAGAAGCGCAACTTCGTCGGGGGCGAACCGGAAAATGACTGGTATGAAGCTGAAGAGGAGATCGGCCAGTTATTGTTCCAGCCAGCAACGCATCATAATGAACCACAACACTAAA
>JBKJQT010000319.1:0-4501 GCA_046593855.1 Candidatus Nitrotoga sp.
GGCTTTGCCGACATACAGCACTTGCCCCTGACTATCCAACATGCGGTACACCCCAGGCAGCAAAGGCAGGCTGGCGATAAACAGCTTAGGATCGAAGTTGGACGGTTTCAAGAGAGGATAAGTACCCGGTAATCGCGCCAAACACGGCGTGGAACATCGCCTCGTTCAGGCGCTTGGTCTGGGTATTGTAACGGCTGCAATGATAGCTGTCATACAGCATCATGCCGTTTGGCAACGCATGCCGCACGCCATGCGTAAATTTATAGTCTTTGATTTGCAAGCCCAGCGCACGCAACACCGCAAGATGGGCAATCGCCCCTAAAGCCAACACGACTGCACCTAACGGTAAAGAAGCCAGTTCAGCCACCAGATATTGATTGCATTGCCGCACTTCGGCAGGTTCCGGCTTGTTCTGCGGTGGCAAGCAACGCACAGCATTAGTAACGCGGCAGTCGCTTAAAATCAGTTCGACATTAGCCTGGCCTGCTCCATTTAAGGGCTCAAACTGACTGGCAAAACCAAATTTATAGAGCGTGGAATAGAGCAGTTTTCCTGCAAAATCGCCAGTGAACGGGCGACCTGTGCGATTCGCTCCATGCATACCGGGCGCTAATCCCACTATCAAGAGGCGCGCCTGCGCATCACCGAAGGATGGAACCGGATGAGCATAGTAATCTGGATGTGTTTGGCGCACCTCATCCAGAAAGTTCGCCAAGCGCGGACATAAACGGCAGGCAGTTGAAAATTTCATACGCTACGTATCAAAATAATCGACGTGCAGAATACCGACTGGAAAATATACCGTGGACCTCCATGTTTATTAAAGTTGAACCAGCGAACTTTGCATACTCTTAATTACGAAAATTGATATGTAAATATTTTGCAAAAATATGAACGGCATTCAGTTCCAAATGCACGAGATTATTAAAGTTTTAACCCGTATCAGCAACTCAATCGTATAGCCTGAATTACTTTCGCCGTGAAGGCGTATGCGATACATTTATAAACTTAGTATTTTTATTTTCACATATCCGGGTGGAAATTTCTAATTCGTCGGCTCTCGACGACAGTAACATTTACTGTATTTCATGTAGTTAGGATTATCGTACACCCTTCCTGTTGCCAGGTAACGACACAAACATTCCAATTATCGATTATTATTATCATTTCAATATCAAAACAACAATAATAGTTAATTGTTTTTAAATTATTAATTAATGTTGGCATGATATATGCTTGGTTTATCAATACAGCAATATTGCTGAGCTGATATAAGGAAAAAGATGAATTATTCTTCAACTTTACAAAATAAAGCGGCCCAATCAATAGCTCTTGCTTCCGTGCTGTTAATTGGCGCGATTGGCATTGTTCAGGCTGATTCTGTTACAAAAGAAGATGTACCGTCTTGGGCAACTTACGACACGAACAATGATAACTCTGTTAGCTTGAAAGAAGCCACAACTAATAAAATGCCCATCCAAACATTCAAAGAGCTGGATACCAACCATGACGGCAAATTGAGCTCAGATGAGTTCAACAAAGAAAGTAGGCCCATGAAATAACCTAAGTTTTGTTCTGTTTTTTTCATAAAAGCTCCCCTTCTGGTGCGTCAGCTCCCCCTGACGCACTTTTTTTGAATCGCCTGAATATATTTTGTTCATCTTTAAACAAATTGAATCAAAACAAAATTCCGTATTAGATGGGTAAATTTCAATTTACATTTGTGACATCGTTAAGACTAAGATTCTACCCGCCCCACCTTAAATGACTAACAACTTACAATATTCGAACACACGTAACCATACTTATAAAAAAATATTTTTGATTGTCATCAAATCACTTTTCAGATTCTCAAGAACGATCATTATCATCGTATCTAAACACCCATAAAATCGCCTTTGCCGACTTCCAGACCATTGTGCCGCAAGATCGCATAAGCCGTGGTGACATGGAAGAAAAATTGCGGCAGACCATAGTTAGATAGGTAATTGTGGCCAACCATTTTTTTCTCTTTTGGTGTGCCCGGGCGCAACACGATTTCACGCGTTTCGCTGCCTTCGAATTGTGCAGGCGTTAGATTTTCGATAAACGACAAGGTCTTGCTAATTCGTTCCTGTAATTCGGCGAAGGTTTGTTCGTTATCGTCATACGTAGGTACCTCAACCCCTGCCAGCCGCGCTGATACACTCTTAGCAAAATCGGCAGCAATTTGCACTTGACGGATCAAAGGAAACATATCAGGAAATAGCCGTGCATCCAGCAATACTGTCGGTTTAAATTTTTTCTCGGTAGCGAATGCTTCAGCCTTGGTCAGAATAACGCTGAGACTGTTCAATAGCTGTTTGAAAACAGGTACGGACGTGGTGTACATATAAGTGGCCATAGATTTTTCCCGGTTAATTAATAAAAGTTATTTCCATACACTAAAATTAAGTTTCTCAATGAATAGGCATGGTTTCCCTTACAATTAAGATTTTATAGGAATCTCAATCAGCATTACACTCAATTCAGCAGCCAGTTAACAAAATAATACCGGCGACAGGATTAATACAATATCTCTGCTCCATCTAAAGTTCATACTCCAGATCATCATCCTAGAGAAGCTCAACAAAAAATAGAGAAGTATTTCATACTCTACAACCTGCATATACGTTACTCTAAGCTAGGTAAAATCTACAAGATGACCATTTATTACAAAGGTGAAATTATGTTTAATAAAGAAATCGTCATGGGAACACTCCATTGTTTACCTAATGCATATCCGCAAATGCTTGAAAAACGATTTCCTCATGTCCTCAATAAAATTATTGAGCTCTGGGATTCACCCCATTGCGAAGCCTATTTCACCGACCTGTTGCAACCCAATGGTCGTGGTGGCGGAAGACTGAATCGCGATGGCTTCCCAGATGAAGCGTGGCAGGAAATATTTCAACTGAACGAGCTTTGCTGGATGCGCCAATCTAAACTTGACGACAGTCAGCACTATAAAACGATGAAGTGAGCTTCTGGATTCCATATAAAAGCACCCTCCAAGCAATTTTTATACTCGAATCAGCTTGCCATTTTTCACCTTGACACGATCTCCTACTTGATAGCTAGTTTTTGAAGAATACTTGAAGGTCTTGCTTGAGCCGTCCTCCATCTCTACGAAAACGTGATATCTGTAGTGGTCAAGTAATAACGGACACCTTGATAGGTTGTTTTGCTGCGAACTTTATTTCGTAAACTATTGGTGCTAAATTTCCCAAAGCTGCGTGTCGTCGTCTGCAGTTATAGAATCCCACAATGTACTCCGTCACGTCTTTAGTGGCCTCCATCTGGTTTGCATATTCCCGTTGCCACACCCGCTCCATCTTTAAGTTCAAGAAGAATCGTTCCATCACTGCATTATCCCAACAGTTACCTTTGCGACTCATGCTGCAAATGATGGCATGTTGTTTCAGCAAGGCTTGGTATTCGTGGCTGGCGTACTGACTACCTCGATCCGAATGCAATATCAGCCCAACCGTTGTTTGCCGCTGCCCTATCCCCATCTGCAACGCCTGACAGACTAAGGCCGCTTGCATCGTGGGACTCATCGCCCAGCCAATGATCTTGCGTGAATACAAGTCCATCACCGCTGCCAAATACAGCCAACCTGTTTGGGTACGGATGTAAGTAATATCTGAAGCCCAAGCCTTATTCGACTCCGGTGGATTGAACTGACGATTCAGTAAGTTCTCTGCCACGGGTAGATCGTGCTTGCTGTCGGTGGTGTTCACAAACTTCTTCTTCCAAACCGGCTTTAAACCCGCTTCGCGCATTAAGCGACGCACTTTGTATCGACCTATAACAATGTGCTGCGCCTTTAGTTCGTCAACGATACGGCGACTACCATAGCAGTGTTGATTCGCCACGAAGGCGGCTTTAACCTGCACACTGGCTACACAAATGGCTGGCTGCTCGGCGCGTCGTTTGGCGGTGTAATAACCCGAGCGGCTAAATTGTAATACTCGACATGCTTGGCTGATGGCCTTCTGCTGCCCTTGCTTGATGATGTTGTAGATCATCTCAGTTCGCGGGCAAAGAAGGCCGATGCTTTTTTTAATAATTCATTGTCAGAGCGCAGTTGGCGGTTCTCGGTTTCCAGTTGGCGTATGCGTTGCTGCTCGGCAGTGATAGGCTTCCCGATACCGGTTTGACCCAGTTGTTCAGCCCGGTATTGCTCAATCCAGCGGCTCTCCGCTGTGCGACCTATGCTCATGTCTTTAACCACTTGCGTGATACTCAGTCCTTGATCAACTACCATGCGTGCAACTTCTAATTTAAATGCGGCTTCGTAATGCTTGCGGTGCTTATTCATTGGCGATCCCTCTCTAGCTGAATAATAATCCTATCGAGGTGTACGTTTCTATTAGACCACTACAGTGGTCGGTTATTGAGCGCACCCGGTGATGGATTCAAGAAGCACTACCTCTTGCGGCCCCGATAGCCGTTAAATCCAGACGAGCATAGACTATGC
>JBKJQT010000347.1:0-9239 GCA_046593855.1 Candidatus Nitrotoga sp.
GCTGCTGGCCGTCTCGGCTTTACCACAGACATAGAACGTGCCGTAGCACATGCTCGTATTCAGTTTATTGCCGTTGGTACCCCCCCTGATGAAGATGGCTCCGCTGATCTGCAATATGTTCTGGCAGCAGCCAGAAACATCGGCAGCCGTATGACTGAAGATAAAATTATCGTTAATAAAAGTACCGTTCCTGTGGGTACTGCCAACAAAGTCAGCGCAGTACTCGCAGAAGAGTTGCAAAAACGCGACATTAAGCTCAAGCATAGTGTCGTCTCCAACCCAGAATTCCTTAAAGAAGGCGGGGCAGTTGTAGATTTCATGCGCCCGGATCGCATCGTCATCGGTGGAGATGATGCACATGCCATCCAACAAATGCGTGAGTTGTATGCCCCGTTCAATCGCAACCACGACCGTATTATTGTCATGGATGTCAAAAGTGCCGAACTCACTAAGTACGCCGCCAATGCCATGCTCGCCACACGTATCAGCTTCATGAATGAACTGGCCAATGTTGCAGAAAAACTTGGTGCCGACATTGAAATGGTAAGACTAGGCATTGGTTCCGACACCCGCATCGGTTACCATTTTCTCTATTCAGGTTGCGGCTATGGGGGATCCTGTTTCCCTAAAGATGTAAAAGCACTCATCAAAACTGCTAACGACGACGCCGGTATCACCCTCAAAGTACTCAATGCCGTGGAAGCAGCCAACGATGCACAAAAAGAAGTCCTCACGAACAAAATAAAAGCTAGATTCGGTACCAATCTCATTGGAAAAAACTTTGCCATTTGGGGACTTGCTTTCAAGCCTAACACGGATGATATGCGCGATGCTCCGAGTCGCAAGCTGATTTCAGATTTATTAGAGGCAGGTGCTACCGTTACTGCTTATGACCCGGTAGCCATGTCAGAATCAAAACGAATCTTTGGCAATGACCTCAGGATTTCTTATGCAGATAATCCGTTCATAGCCTGTAAAGATGCGGATGCATTGGTTATCGTCACCGAGTGGAAAGAATTCCGCAATCCAGACTTCGCAATAATCAAAGCCAAGCTCAAAAATCCATTAATCTTCGATGGTCGTAGCTTGTATGAGTCGGCTACGGTAAGCGAACATGGACTAGAGTATTTTCCCATTGGTCGTTAACTAAGGGCTGATATTGAATATGGAATCCAGAAAGAAGAAGAAAAAATCTGCACCCGTAAACCCCATTACATGTCTCTGGTACTGAACCCTGCATCTGTTGTCCACTGCCTCTTGAATTCAAAATTTGCATCGAGGGACACACGGTTTGGCCGGTCGCGCGATTCAATGGGCATTCCAACGACACGATGATCGCGAATTTACCGGCATGAGGCTGAGTGGAAACTTACTTGCAGGATTAGCAAATGCGATCTGGTCGGCACTAATTGGCTTGGCAGTCGTTCCATTTTATCTTAAATACCTCGGAATAGAAGCCTATGGTTTGATCGGTTTCTTTGTGACGACGCAGGCATTGCTCTCCCTTCTTGATATGGGATTAGCCCCAACGATTAACCGCGAGGTCGCACGACATTCGGCATCGGGAAATTTAAAGGAAGCCGGAAAGTTATTACACACGCTTGCCATCATTTATTGGGGAATGGCTGGAATAATTTGTTTGTTGATTGTGTCATTGGCTCCATTGATTACCGAACAGTGGCTACAATCCAAATATCTTTCACAGCAAACCATCGAACATGCCGTAATACTGATGGGGTTGGTTGTCGCTTGTCGCTGGCCAATTGGATTATATCAAGGTGCCTTGATAGGGGCGCAACGCTTGAAAATATCGAGTGGCATCAATATTGCGATGGTGACGCTAGGAAGTTTGGGCGCCGTGATGGTGCTTGCCTATGTCGCGCCGACAATAGAGGCTTTCTTTATTTGGCAGGCTGGAGTCGGGCTCGTTTATGCGGCAACCATGCGGTGGGCAGCATGGCGGGTAATAGGGCGATTAAAGGATATACGATTCGATATTGATAAGCTGAAACAGATATGGCGTTTTTCTGCGGGTATGAGCGGAGTTGCAGTTTCGGGAATTATCCTGATGCAATTGGACAAGGTGCTGTTAAGTAGAATACTTAGTTTGGAAGATTTTGGACGGTATGCACTAGCTGGAGTGGTTGCAAATGGTTTGTATATGTTACTTACGCCTACTTTCAATGTGATTTATCCGCGTATGTCCGCGTTGGTCGTTACTGGAGATATTGAAAAGTTAATTGAACTGTATCGGTCAGGGACTCGCTTGCTTTTAGCAGTCCTTTTCCCAATAGCAACGGCTATCGCTGTTTTTGCTGAAGAAATACTTTCATTGTGGACTGGAAATTTGTCATTTGCGTCGAGCATGGCTCCAATAGTCTTGTTACTCTTGATCGGTACCGCGTTAAATGGGGCAATGCATTTTCCTTATGCTTTGCAATTAGCTTTTGGCATGACGCGCTTGCCACTTATGATCAATGTCATATTGGTAATCATTATGATACCGATGACCATTTTTCTCGCTATGCAGTTCGGGGTTATTGGTGGAGCTACAGCGTGGGCATTATCGAGTGGTATATACCTATTAATTGGTACATGGTTCACGCACAAGACATTATTAAAAGGGCTTGGTTTGAAGTGGTTGTTATGGGATGTTGGAATGCCACTTTGTTTGTCACTGTTGGTGGTAGGAATTGTGGGAGGCGAAGTTCGCGAGTGGGGATATTCTAACAACGTGGAATTATTTATAGGGAGTGGATTGGCATTTTTTGCTTTTTTGTTAGTTATTTTATTGTCACCGCGTTTAAGGTTCGCTGTGCAAAACAACTTTTTTTCTGATGAGAAAAAACCCCATGATTGAGATAAAAGTTAATAAAGCACTTAGAAGGAGATTGTGATGATTATGGAAGTTTTGCAAAATAAATTGCAAATAAGCAAAGCGCGTCAAGTACTGGTAAACAAAGGGGTATCTCTTGTTGAATCACCCTTGCGATCTCTAATGAGAAAGCTTGGGCTAGTGCGCGGGGTGGCGATGGGAGATGTGGTGAAGAGTTGGGATGTACTCGCCACTGTGGATTTTCTTGAGAGCAATGTAAAAAAAAATGAGCCGATACTTGATATTGGGTGCTATGCATCAGAGGTCGTCGTTGCACTACACAAATTAGGTTATTCAAATTTAACAGGCGCCGATCTAAATCCAAATTTGCAGAAAATGCCGTATCAAAATGATATCCATTATGAAATTACCGATTTCATGCACACAAAATTTGAAGATGCCTCATTCCGGGCGATTACATCGATTTCGGTAATTGAACATGGCTTTGATGGGCAATCGTTATTGAAGGAGATGTCACGTCTTTTAAACCCGGGTGGTTATTTTATTGCGTCGTTTGATTATTGGTCAGAGAAAATTGATACGACCGGCAAAAATTTTTTTGGTATGGATTGGAAGATTTTTTCAAAGGATGAAATCAGAAATTTCGTCACTGAAGCAGCTGGTTATGGATTATATCCAGTCGGCGAGATGATGTATGACGGTAAAGACAAATCGATTGATTGCGCAGGGAAGCAGTACACCTTTGGATGGTTGGTGCTTACAAAGTCGGTCTAGATATGCGTGTGTTGCTAGTTACAGGTTCCTTCCCGCCAATGAGATGTGGTGTTGGCGACTACACCTACAATTTGGCCGAAGCACTCGCTGTTGATCCGGAAATCCATGTTGGCGTACTTACAAGTATCTCGGGTGGGGCAAAGGGTAAGTCCGCTGGGATTGAAATTTTTCCTGTCATCAAGAATTGGAGTCTTTTTGAAGCAGTTAAGGTTATAAAAATCATTCTGCATTGGTCACCAGATATTGTGCATGTTCAATATCCGACTCAAGGTTACGGCAATGGTTTATTGCCTTGGGTGTTGCCGATGATTTCCTTCTTAATGGGAAAAAAGGTTGTGCAGACTTGGCACGAAGGGTATAGCAGGCGAAATGCGCCAAAACTTTTTTTAAAGTCAATTGTGCCTGGCGGGTTGGTGTTTGTACGCACACAGTATGAGAAAAATTTGCATCCACATCTTCGTTGGGCCTTATGGAAAAAAAAGACCGTGCTCATACCTAATGCATCGGCTATTCCTCGCGTTGATCTTGACGAGCGGGAAAAGAACATTTTAAAGAAAAAATATTTGAAAAACCAGAAACGGCTGATTGTATTCTTTGGTTTCGTATATCCCCACAAGGGCGTTGAGCTGTTATTTGAAATTGCTGATCCTGCTTCAGATCAAATTGTTATAGCAGGAGAAATTGCCGAGGAAGACGTTTGTCGGCATGAAATTATGAGGCGAGCTTCGGCTGAATCATGGTCAGGAAAGGTGATCATTACCGGTTTTCTTCCTGCCGCTGATGTGGCGGAGTTGCTGGCAGTTGCGGATGCAGTAATTCTACCTTTTCGAACTGGTGGCGGCGAATGGAATACCTCGATCCATGGAGCGGTGTTTAATGGAGCGTTTGTAATAACAACATCGCTAACCCAAAACGGATATGTTAAAAAGTGTAATGTGTACTTCGCAAAAGTGGATGATATTCAGGAGATGAAGCTGGCTCTTGCTCTTTATGCGGGAATGCGGCGGGAATATCATGCCGATATTGACAGAGATGAATGGCGGCAAATTGCGGACAAGCACCGTACTTTATATGAGGGTCTTCTGTCTGAATAACCTAATTAACAATGAATAGTAACTCAAACTATCTTAACGACAACATGGAACTCCCGAAATTATCCATCTGCATTGCAACTTACAACAGAGGGCAATTTATTGGTGAGACTCTGGATTCCATCCTTGGTCAGATGGTGTCTGATGTTGAGCTTGTTATTGTGGATGGTGCATCACCGGACAACACTCCTGAAGTGATGACACAGTATTTGTTGCGTTATCCTGAAATTCGTTATTTCCGTGAGCAAGAAAATTCGGGTGTAGACGGTGATTATGATAAGGCTGTTGGCTATGCAAGGGGAGAATATTGTTGGCTGATGACCGATGACGATCTATTGTGTCCCAGGGCTATTTCTCGTGTACTGGAGTCTATCAATGGAGCATTTGACCTTGTCGTTGTAAATTCAGAAATAAGAAATATCGATTTTTCAAGGGTGCTTAAAACTCGTTTTCTTCAGTTTACGAGTGACCGAGAATATGCAGCAAAGGACGGAGAAATTTTTTTTTCCGACGTGGCGAATTATCTTTCGTTTATCGGTGGCGTGGTCATTAAACGTAATTTATGGATGGAGAGAGACCGTTCGTCTTATTATGGAACATTGTTCATACATGTCGGCGTCATCTTTCAGCATCCGCCGATAAACAGGGTCAAGATTATTGCTGATCCATTAATAATCATACGTTATGGCAATGCCATGTGGACATCCCGTCGCTTTGAAATTTGGATGTTCAAATGGCCGCAGTTGATTTGGTCGTTTCCCGACTTCTCAGATCAGTCGAAGTCTGCTGCTTGCTGTAAAGAGCCGTGGAGGCAAATTAAAAAACTTATTTTATATAGAGCTATTGGGGGATATTCCCTATCCGAGTACAGCCATTTTATGGCAGGTAGGACAAAAGGCTTGTCTTCTGGGGTGTATCTGGCAATTGCAATGTTCCCCGCCACCATTGCCAATTTCTTTGCCAGTCTTTACTGTGTTTGCGTGAATAGAAATGCTCGTTCAGGATTGTATGATCTTTTACGTAGCCGGCATGCTACCTGGGCCAGTCGATTCTTGGCCCGGTTTCTCTGACATATACTATGAAAACGGCCATAATCACCGGTATAACTGGTCAAGACGGTTCATACTTGGCAGAATTGTTGCTTACCAAAGGCTATCGTGTCGTTGGTGCAGTTAGAAATATACAAAATGCCAAAGAGTCGCTCCCCACAGCACTGATGCAGAGTGTTGAGTGGGTTGTGTGGAATATGTGGGATCAAAGTCGAATGACAGAAGTATTAGCTGAATATCGCTCAGCGGAGATTTATAACTTCGCCGCCTACTCATCAGGGGCAGGAATGTTCAATGATGCAGTTGATATTGGAGAGGTGAATGGACTTGCGGTTGCTCGTATTCTGGATGCCATTCGTGCAGTGGATACCAATTTCCGTTTCTGCCAGGCGTCGAGCAGTGAAATGTTTGGCAATGCACTTGAAAGCCCACAATCAGAAGCAACACCGTTTCGACCTCGTACCCCCTATGGTGCCGCAAAACTTTATGCACATTCGATGATCCAGATTTACCGCCAACACTATGGATTGTTTGGATGCTCGGCTATTCTTTTCAATCACGAGAGTCCTCGCCGTGGATTAGGTTTTGTAACAAGAAAAATAACACATGAAGTGGCGAAGATTAAACTGGGACTAGTGAATGAACTAAGTTTGGGAAATCTTGATGCACGTCGTGATTGGGGCTTTGCGGGAGATTATGTGCGTGCAATGTGGCTGATGTTACAACATCTGCAGGCGGATGATTATGTGGTTGCCACTGGTGAAACGCACTCGGTACGAGAACTGTGTGAAATCGCCTTTGGACATTTAAATTTGGATTATCGTGACTATGTCCGCGAAGATTTTTCTTCATATCGTCCCATTGAGTCAGTACAGTTAGTGGGAAACTCTAAGAAGGTGAGAAATCAACTTGGCTGGATACCTGAGGTAGGCTTCCACGAGATGCTAAGCATGATGGTGGATGCCGATTTGCGTAAGCTCATTGAGCAGAATAACGCAAAAGGATAGGGATCAGATAATGTTCAAAAAAATTGAAAAGTGCAGAATTTGCGGTAATAAGCATTTGGAGAGTGTGCTCGATTTGGGAGTGCAGATGCTGACTGGGATATTCCCGCGCGAAAAGAGTTCAGAAGTCACGATTGGCCCACTGCGTCTGGTGAAATGCATGGGGGGAAATGATATCTGCGGACTATTGCAGCTTGAGCATTCCTATAGTTCTGATGAGATGTATGGCGAGAACTATGGGTATCGCTCCGGCTTAAATGCCAGCATGGTAGCTCACCTCAACAACAAGGTAAAAAAAATTCTTGAGCAAGTTGAGTTGCACAAAGGTGATCTTGTTATTGATATTGGTAGTAATGACAGTACTACGTTGCAGGCGTATCCATCCTCTGGGCCGGATCTCGTAGGCATTGACCCGACGGGTATCAAATTCCATAGCTATTACCCACCGCACATTCAATTAATCCCAAATTTCTTTTCCTCAGCTTTAGTTAAAGAATATTTCCCAAAGCGAAAGGCCAAAGTAGTCACTTCGTTCTCGATGTTCTACGACCTAGAAGACCCAACGGACTTTATGCAACAGGTGTACGACATACTTGCAGATGACGGAGTTTGGATATTTGAACAAAGCTATATGCCGACTATGCTCGAGATAAATTCATATGACACAGTTTGTCATGAGCATGTTGAGTTTTATGCTTTGCGCCAGATCAAATGGATGGCTGACAGAGTGGGCTTCAAGATTGTTGATGTGGAGTTCAATGAAGTTAATGGGGGGAGCTTCTCAATCACGGTATCGAAATCGCATGATGATTTAACTCCAGTTCCTTTGGTGCAGAAGATTCTCGATCACGAACATGCAAATGGACTAGATACGCTTATGCCTTATCAAAAATTTGCGGAACGTGTAGCTAAAACGAAGTACGACTTACTGGCTTTCATTAAAACAGCTCATGCAGAAAATAAAACTGTCGCGGCACTTGGTGCGTCTACAAAGGGAAACGTACTGTTGCAATACTGCGGAGTGACAGAAAAAGACATTGCGTTTATTGGCGAAGTTAACCCAGAAAAATATGAGTGCTACACCCCAGGCACATGGATCCCTATCATTCCCGAGGCAGAGCTACTGTTGCAAAAATTTGATTATCTGATTGTATTGCCATGGCATTTTAGAAAATTCTTCCAAGAAAATGATAAATATGGAGGAGTAAACTTGGTGTTTCCGCTACCAAACATCGAGGTTGTTAAACGATAAATATATCTGTGACATTTTTAGGTCGAATTTGATAATGTAATAATTAAATTGGGACTCAAAAAATCCTTGTTTCGTCATTCTTATGTAGGTAAATTAAAATAATTGGACGCCGATTTAAGCTAAATATGATGGATTTCAGAGGTTCCATACAGAAAATAAAAGATGCGGCAGATAACGTTGCGTATTTATATGGAGAGTCCATGAATGAAGCAAATAGATTGGTCAAGGGTGGGGTTAAACGATGACGCTAGTGGTTTCCAAGCCAAATAAGGTCACAGTACTGCTTTCCACATACAATGGAAGCAAGTTTCTTCAACAACAGCTAAATTCGTTGTATGAGCAAACTTATCCAAATATTAGGATTTTGGTAAGAGACGATGGATCATCAGACTCAACAAGAAGCATTTTAGAAAATGAGCAATTAAGTGGGCGCTTAGATATATTAAGAGGGCATGAAAATCTGGGCCCAGGCCTGAGTTTCTTTAAGCTACTGCATAATGCTGCGTCAACTGAAACAGAATATGTTGCTTTTTGTGATCAAGATGATGTTTGGCATCCTCATAAAATTGAACATGCAGTTTCAGCCTTGTTAGAGGTTGCCAATAACCGTCCGGCATTATTTTGCTCCAGGTTAGAAATTGTTGATGAACAGTTAAAGCATATTGGATTTACCAATACACCAAGAAAAGTTGGTTTTGGCAACGCTCTAGTTGAAAATGTTGCTACCGGCTGTACGATGGTGCTTAATCGAAAAGCAGTGGAACTAATTTGTAAGCACCTTCCAAGTAAGGTGTTGATGCATGATTGGTGGTGCTATTTAGTTCTATCTTGTTTTGGCGAAATTGTTTTTGATAGTAACGCCAATATTAAATATCGGCAACATGGAAATAATACCATTGGCGCAACCGTGAATATGTTTGATGAATTAAAAAGAAAAATGCATAGATTTATTTACAGCGGAAGAGGATTACTTTGGTTGCAAGCCTGGTTGCAAGCCTCCGTTTTTTTAAATATGTTTGAAAAGGGTATCCCGTTATCTCAAAGGCTAATTCTCGATAAGTTCATCGCAGCAAAATCATCATTGTGGTGCCGCGTTCGGTTAGTGTTATCCAAGGAAATATGGCGGCAAAAATGGTTTGATAATTTGATTTTGCGGTTAATCATATTTATTAATCGCACCTGAGCGATAGCGAAAACGGGCATTTAATCCGCCGGAAATTGATGGCCTCGCTT
>JBKJQT010000031.1:0-2926 GCA_046593855.1 Candidatus Nitrotoga sp.
ACCCGCACGGCCACGCAATTGATTATCCACACGGCGCGATTCGTGGCGCTCGGTACCAATGATATGCAAACCACCGCTCTTCACAACCTGGTCATGTACCGGTTGCCATTCAGCACGTAACTGGGCAATGCGCTGATTACGTGTGGCATGATCCAAGCTCTCATCCATACGTATCAGTTCGATTGGCTTTTCCACGTTGCCGCCCAACACAATATCAGTGCCACGCCCGGCCATGTTGGTAGCGATCGTAATCATCTTTGGGCTTCCGGCTTGCGCTATGATCTCAGCTTCGCGCGCGTGTTGCTTGGCATTTAAAACTTGGTGGGGTAACTTTTCTTTTTCCAGTAATTGCGACAATAATTCCGATGTTTCAATCGAAGTGGTGCCGACCAGCACCGGTTGGCTACGCTTGTAGCAATCCTGAATATCCAAAATTGCTGCTCGATATTTCTCACTCGTCGTAAGATAAACCTTGTCCATCATATCCTTACGGACAGTGGGAAGATGCGGCGGAATAATAACGGTTTCCAGGCTGTAAATCTGCTGAAACTCAAACGCTTCAGTATCTGCCGTACCGGTCATGCCGGCCAGTTTGCCATATAGACGGAAGTAATTCTGGAAGGTAATGGAGGCTAGTGTTTGATTCTCCTTCTGGATAGCCACTCCTTCCTTGGCCTCTACCGCTTGATGCAGACCTTCGGACCAACGCCTGCCTGACATCATGCGACCAGTAAATTCATCTACAATAATCACTTCGCCATCCTGCACTACATAATTCTGGTCACGAAGATACAGCGCATGGGCACGCAATGCAGCATACAGATGATGAATCAGCATGATGTTAGCTGGGTCATACAAGCTGCCCCCAATGGGCAACAGTCCTGCTTGACTCAGTAATTCTTCAGCATGTTCATGCCCGCTTTCCGTCAACAAAATCTGACGGTTTTTCTCATCAACGCTGTAATCGCCGAGCCCATCTTCCTCTTCCTGACGCACAAGCTGCGGCACCAGTTTGTCCATGCGAACATAGACGTCCACATTGTCTTCAGCCTGGCCAGAAATGATCAGCGGGGTGCGCGCCTCATCGATCAGAATGGAATCCACCTCATCCACGATGGCATAATTCAGCTTGCGCTGGAAGCGCTCACCCGCATGGGTAGCCATATTGTCGCGCAAATAATCGAAACCAAATTCGTTGTTGGTGCCATAGGTTATATCTGCATTGTAAGCAGCCAGCTTGTCGGCATGGTCCATCTGCGACAGAATTACCCCCACTGACAATCCAAGGAAGCGATACAGCCGACCCATCCATTCAGCATCACGTGCCGCCAGATAATCGTTGACCGTTACCACATGCACGCCTTGACCTGAAAGCGCATTGAGATATGCGGGCAGGGTCGCCATCAAAGTTTTGCCCTCGCCGGTGCGCATTTCCGCAATTTTACCGTGGTGCAGTGCCATGCCGCCGATCAGCTGCTCGTCAAAGTGGCGCATTTGCAGTACGCGCTGCCCCGCTTCACGCACCACGGCGAATGCCTCGGGTAACAATGTATTCAGTGCCTCGCCTTGGACAAGGCGCAGCTTGAAGGCGTCAGTTTTAAGACGCAATGCCTCATCTGAAAGCTTTCCCACCTCGGCCTCAAGAGCATTAATCGTCACTACTGTCTGGCGATATTGTTTGAGGAGGCGATCGTTACGACTGCCAAAAACACTTTTTAATAAAGTAGAAATCATTTTTTAATTTTTCTAGGTTTCAATTCTGAGATTTTAATTCCGGGTTTAAATGCTGGATTTAAATACCTAAGCTTTAATTCATTGTCAGTTACACCAAGCAAAAAGGGTGAAGTGCCACCTCACCCTTGTACAAAACCCAATGTTTATCGATTCTCAACGTTTCAAAAAAATGCTTATATGCAACACTTTTGGATATTTCACTTCTCAAAGTCATGTGGAAGCACTAGCAAAGCAGTGCTAATCTGCTCACCTTAACAACTTCCAGCATGTATCACCGGCACAACAGATACCAGCAGACTAGCCTGTACAGACTGAACATCATCAATTTGCCATAATTAACTTTTGTTATATTATCATAATGCTCTTGGTAATCTGAATACACTCCAAATATCTCAGATCTATGCCAACATTAAAAATGTTTTTCAGCATCAAAACTCCATTCACTGGAAGAGGGCAGTTTCTTGTTAACCATAGCCCATACTAATAGTGAAAATAATCCCGTCGAAATAAACTCTAAAAACAACATCAAATGACTGATAGTGCATCGTTACCAAGGAGATGCTGAGAGCTTTTACAAACCATGGAAATCAGAATAATATTCTTGTTTCCATTTCTGAACTAACCTGATGTTGTGTCAAATCGATTAAGTTCATATTTCAATGCCAGCCAAGAGTTGCGTCAGCTATCACATAAGGTAGACGAACTTCTCGCATTGCAGCGGCATTATGAACAGATCGCACCATCCTCCCTGGTACGCGCTAGCCATGTATTGCAAATTGACCAGCAAGCTCTCGTTATTGCCGCAGACAATGGCACGGTAGCGGCAAAACTGCGTCAACTTGCACCAGGATTTATCCAGTTATTCCAAAACGGGGGTTACGAGATTACTGGAATTCAGATTAGGGTGCAAGTTGCTTTACCGATCAACACACGCCCCCCTCGCCCTACCTCGCTAACCAGTATAGGGCGCCAACAGCTGGTTGACTTCACCGTAAAACTGCAAGACTCACCTCTGAAAATCGCATTGCTACGCCTGGCAAAAAACAAGAAGCAATAGCAAGCAAACTCAGCTCGAATAGAAAACAATGGCTATGTCACAGTTAAATAGAGGTCTATACTATCGCCCTATCAAACAATGAGATAGGTGTTACGATGAAAACCGAAGATTTCCAAGTAATGTCGGCAGAACTCG
>JBKJQT010000216.1:0-10114 GCA_046593855.1 Candidatus Nitrotoga sp.
CTTCTCGCACACCCACACCCCCACAGCGAAGGCCGCGATCAGCGCCAGGATAAATTGCATATCAGATAAACGATCTGCAAGATACCAATAAATTGGGAAAGCAACTAATGTGCCTGCCGTGCCCGGGGATCTGGGAAACAGGCCACTGCCGAAGCCGAAAGAAAGGAAATGTGCGGGGTGACTAAAGATAAAACGCCACGAAGGCTGCACGTGAAAATCAGCGGAAGTGGTCATAGCCGGATTCCTCAATGTTGATAATACTGCCATCCGCAGCACGCACTGTGCACTTCTTTTCCGCCGTGATGGTGCCAATACGTGTCAGCAGCAAGCCAAGATTGGCGGCAATTTTCTCAACTTCGGAACGATGCGCAACGGATACAGTAAAACAAAGCTCATAATCATCGCCCCCGGCCAGCAAACAGTGCTTGCCCAACGGCTGCTCAAGATAAAGTTGCAGTGCGCAGGAAATTGGCAAAGCGTCGAATGCAATTTCGGCACCAACGTTAGAGCAATCCAGTATGTGACCGAGATCTGCCAGTAGTCCATCCGAAATATCTATTGCACTGTGCGCCACGCCGCGGAGTGCCAGCCCAAGTGCCACACGCGGCTTGGGTTGGTGCAACGCCAAAGCACAGGCCGCAAAATCCTTCGCGGCCAATTGCGTATGCCCTTGCATATGCGCCAAAGCCAGCGCAGCATCACCCAATACGCCCGACACCCAAACATCGTCACCAACCTGCGCACCCGAACGACGCAACGCCGCACGGTGCGGCACTTCACCCATGATAGTAATGCACAGATTAAGCGGCCCACGAGTGGTATCGCCGCCAATCAGCTCAACTTGGTGTTCATCTGCCAACGCAAATAACCCCGCGCTGAATTTTTCCAGCCACGTCTCATCTACCTCGGGTAGCGACAAAGCCAAAGTCGCCCAACGCGGCTGTGCCGCCATCGCCGCCATGTCGGACAGGTTTACTGCCAGCGCCTTATAACCCAGAAAAAAGGGATCGGTATCTGGGAAAAAATGTGTCCCACTCACGAGCATGTCGGTTGACACTGCCAGCTCCATACCCCTACTTACGTGTAGAAGCGCGGCATCGTCGCCCACGCCCAACACCGTGCCGGGCGTCACACGGGTGAAGAAACGACGTATCAACTCGAATTCGGAAACCATGAGCTAATATACCGCAAGCCTAATACCAACATTGGCAGCGGTACTAAAAATCATGGCAAACTATCAATAAATTTTTTCATGGAAATTTTAAGCGTTGAAAAATTCGGGTTATACATTAAACGGCGTAGGGTACCAGCCTTAAGGTTTTCCTCAGTTAATTCGCCCTGTAAATCTTGTTCAGGATTTTGATTACAAGCATCATATTTTTTAATATCGTCTGGATAATAGTGTATGCAATTCGAATACGCCCCCCTCATTCCATAGTAGGCATCATCTAAAGGCAATGTAATCGACGAGTGTGCGGAACTTAATATTTTCTGCTCAGGAAAAACGCTGTTTACCAATTCCAATTTTCCTATTGGAATATTTGGTGGAATTTTCTTGGTATCGGTAGTATAAAGTACTAATTTATTGGATGTATGGCGCGCTTGGGCCATAAAATCCAAAGTGGCAGAGATATAAACGGTAGTATCGTCCTGACTTGCAGCGGTAAATACGGGGATATTTACCGCACGCTCATGCAATTGAGCCTGTACTTCCTGTGTCAACGCATATATCTGGGCAGCGGCATTCTTGGGGAACGATTCGTATCTGTAAATAGCCTTATCAGGCATGATACTGTCCCACTTTGCTGATGGTATCAACCAGCTATAGATTTTATGAACAGAGGCCAAGGAAGCCATTGGAGTAACTTTCAGCGCTGGAGAAAAAAGGAACAATCCACGTACCCGATTGTCTCCCAATGCTTGGTAAACACTTAGCGTGCCGCCAGTAGAAAACCCAGCCAAATAGATTTCATCAGCCTCAGCGGCGAGCTTATCGGTGCCATAGGCTTCCGCCTTTGCCCACTCTTGCCATGTTACATCAAGCAAGTCTCCGGGCTGCGTGCCATGTCCGGGCAACAGTACCGCCATTACACGGAAACAATTTTCCTGGAAAAAGGATGCCAGTGAGTGCATGGAATAAGGTGCATCGGTCAAGGCATGGGTAAGCAGAACACCACGTCGATATGGTTTTTCACGTCCTTTTGGGCAACTCTCTGCTGGCTTTAATTCAAAAGGAGCATTGCCATTGACTACCTTTTCCAACTCGGCCACATTTCTTCCAGAACGCACTTTTGCAATCATTGTGCGGCTATGTGCCACGTAATCCGAAAACGTCAATTGGCCGCTATTGAACTGCGTACTTAAGCCAGAGGGCTGATGCCTCGCCCCCAGCGGCGGGGTTGCCCCGCATGCTTGCAACAACAGTAGGGAAACCCCTAAAAAAATACTGTTAATTCGATTCATTACTGTACCTAATTGTGGTCTCAATGCTGTTCATTCAGATTATTTTTAGCGGAATCTGACGAAACATGAACAGCAGTCTTACTGATATTCTATAAACTCAAGGCGAACGGGATTTCCCCTAATGACACATCAAAATAATGGCGCATCGAAAACCTCCGGTTTTCGCGTTTTTGCTCTTGTAACTTATTTATTTTATTGAGAATGCAATTCTAAAAAATGAGCTTATTCGTATTCGAGGTGGCCTTGAGTGACCGGTATTTTGCCAAGTTTTGACATCTCGCTGATGCAGATAACCACTTATAAACAGGGTTGATTTATTTTCTATTATTATTGGCGCATGATATCAATATTTATTTATGTGCACTAAATAATCGACGTAACAGCTGCTCACGCGAAACTTGACGAGTCGCCCGGAATGGAGTTTAGTAGCTAAACGCAACACGGTACGCAGCCTGTGAAAATCCTCCTCGTACCAACTTCAGGCAATGCAACCAGTGGAGCCACGCCAGACATGCCCGTGCATAACGCCGACATCTCAGAAAACATCGCCGATCGGCTGACAGTCCATGGTGTGCAGCAATTCGGCCTGCCCTACATTCCGCCGAAACTGCGCGAAGACTGCTGCGGAATCAAGACGGATCGGCGTTTTTTTTTCGTCGCGCTCCTCATGTTGCTGGCGGGCTGTATGCCAACGCAACACTATGAAGCCGCGCTGGTGCTCCAGGATATCGCTGCGACTCACGGCCTCTCCCGATTTAAACAGGTAACCACCGCGCCGCTGCGTCACTCCATTTCATACGAGGTGTCAGGGCGGTCGCGCAACGCTGATCTTTATCTGCCCGGCAAGCTCGAGGGCTGCGAACGCACGCAAGCTGCGATCAATCCTCATCCGGCAACCGTGCGTGGCCCTAACTGCCCGCGCGCCGCCATCGTGATCGTACCGGGTGCTGTGCCACAGGGCAAGGACGACCCGCGACTCATGGCCTTCGCTTCGACCCTGGCGCGCGCCGGCTTTGCGGTGTTGGCGCCCGACCTGGCCGGTTTTCGAGAGCTGCATATCCGTCCCTCGGATGCCCGCGAAATTGCGGATGCGTTCACCTATCTGCTTGGTCGGCCCGACCTTGCCCGCGACGGGCGCGCGGGCATCGTTGCTTTCAGCTACGCAGTCGGCCCAGCGCTCCTCGCCGCGCTGGAAGACGACATCCGGGAACAGGTGCGCTTCGTCATGGGCGTGGGCGGTTACCATGACCTGCAACGCGCGATGCGCTTCTTCATCACCGGCTGGTTCGAGCATGAGGGCAAGTGGCACTACCTCACCCCGGATGACACCGGCAAAATGGTGCTGCTCTATTCCAGCTTGGGCTACCTGGCGGACGGCCGCGCACGTGCAGTGTTCGACCGCATGGTGGCGCTACGCATCCGGGATCCCCACGCCGATCTGACGCCGCTCGCTGCGGAGCTGAGTGCCGACAGTCGGGCAGTTTATGCGCTGGCTGCCCACACCGATCCCGCACGTTTTCACGAATTGCTGGCCCGGCTGCCCGAAGCCATGCGTGCGGACATCTCCCGGCTCGATCTGTCACGTCACGACCTGAAGCGACTCAAGGCGCGGCTCATCCTGGTACACGGAATGAACGACAACCTTATTCCTTACCCGGAGAGCCTGGCGCTCGCCGCCGCCGCGCCGGAGGGTCAGGCCGCCGTGTTTCTCATCCATCGTATCCTGAGCCACGTAAATTTAAGTATCACCCATTTATTCTCGTGGCAATTCTGGAGCGAGGATCTCCCCGACCTGTGGCGGCTGTGGCAGGTGATCGACCTACTGCTCGCCCAGCGCCAGGAGGCGACATGAGCGGATGGCGGCATGCCGACCCACTCGCCAAGGCGCTCGGCCTGTGGCTGCTGGGCGCAGCGCTGGCCGGCCTGACATGGGCGCTGCCGCGCATCCCGCAACCGCTGCAATACCATTATTTCGCCGACCAGCGCGCCTGCTTCGGCGTGACCCATTGCCTCGATACCGCCTCCAATGCCCTGTTCGTGTTGGCTGGAGTGGCCGGCCTGCGCTTCCTGCACAGCAAGTCGGGGCGGCGCGCTTTCATTGAGCCACACGAGGCCTTGCCCTACGCGCTGTTCTTTCTCGCCACTATCTTAGTCGGCTTTGGCTCCGGCTATTATCACATTGCTCCTGACAACGGTCGGCTGGTGTGGGATCGGGCGGCGGTTGCGCTGGTGCTCATGTCCTGGTTCGCCGCGATCCTGTGCGAGCGCGTCAGCCTCTCCGCCGGGCTGCGCCTTCTGCCGCTGCTGCTCGTCGCCGGGCTGGGCAGTGTCGCCTACTGGGGCTGGAGCGAGGCACATGGCATGGGCGATCTGCGTCCCTATGGACTGATGCAGCTCTATCCGATGCTGCTGATCCCGCTGCTGCTCTGGCTTTATCCGCCGCGCTACAGCGGCGACAGGGACATCCTGATCGTCATCGGGTTCTACCTGCTGGCCTTGCTGTGCGATCTCACCGATCGCCCGATCGCCGCGCTGACCGGCCTGTTCAGCGGACACACGGCGAAGCACGTGATCGCCGCGCTTTCGATGTATTGGGTCGTGCTGCGATTGAGACAGCGCCGAATCTTGTGAGGAAGGAGTGATGATGCCCAAGCATTTCCAGGCAATGCTGCGTTCCGATGTCCGCCCGCGCGAGTTGTGGGCTTGGGCGATGTACGACTTCGCCAATTCCGGCTACACCACGGTAGTCATTACCGCGCTGTTCAACGCCTACTTCGTGGCGGTGGTCGCGGGCAATGCGCCGTGGGCCACTTTCGCCTGGACTGCCGCGCTAGCCGTGTCCTATATGCTGATCGTGTTCAGTGCCCCGCTGATCGGTGCCTACGCCGACTTGCACGCAGTGAAAAAGAAACTGCTGGCAATCACCACTGCGGGCTGCGTTCTGTTCACCGCCCTGCTCAATTTCGCTCAGCCGGACACGCTGTGGCTCGCCATCGTTTGCGTGATTCTGTCCAACTTCTTTTTTGGCAGCGGAGAGAACCTGATCGCGGCGTTTTTACCCGAAATATCGAGAACCCGGGCGATAGGCAGGATATCCGGCTGGGGATGGAGCCTCGGTTACATCGGGGGACTGGTCACACTCGGCCTGTGCCTGATGTATGTCACCTGGGCCGAAGCGCAAGGCCAAACGGCTGATCAGTTCGTGCCGGTGACGATGCTGATCACCGCCGGCATATTTGCGCTGGCGAGCATCCCGACCTTCTTGTTACTGCGCGAGCGCGCCACACCCAAGATGATCGAAGGTGCGACGATCGGCATGGCCTGGTCACGGGTGCGGCAGACCCTGCACAATCTGCGGCAATTCGCAGACCTGCGCCGCTTTCTGCTGTGCAGCCTGTTTTATCAGGCGGGCATCCAAGCGGTCATCACCCTGACCGCCGTCTATGCCCATCAGGCCATGGGCTTTACCATACAACAGACCCTGCTGCTGGTGCTGGTAGTCAACCTCACGGCGGCAGTCGGCGCGTTTCTGTTCGGTCACTTGCAGGACCGCATCGGCCATGTCAGGACCATCGCGCTGACGCTGGCAGGCTGGATCGCGACCATACTACTCGCATGGGCGGCGCGCGAGCCGACGCTGTTCTGGGTGGCGGCGAATCTTGCCGGATTATGCCTGGGCTCATCGCAGTCAGCCAGCCGGGCTCTGGTGGGAGTGCTTGCGCCACGCTCTCGCACGGCGGAATTCTTCGGGCTGTGGGGTATGGCAGTGAAACTTGCATCGGTCGCCGGGCCGCTCACGTACGGTGCAGCGACTTGGTTGACAGGCGGCAATCACCGGCAATCATTGCTGGTCACTGGAAGTTATTTTGTAATTGGGCTGATCCTGCTCTCCGGCGTGGATGCGGCACGTGGTCGACAGGCCGCCTTGCGCGCTGATCGCGTACAGCGGTTAGTCTTATGATGTTCCAATTAGGTACAAGATTACGCAAATGAGCCTTCCACCTTCCCTATCTCAGCACGAAGAATCGCGCGACACGCAAATATCGCCGTCTTTTCCCGATTCCCAGAGCGACACAGAGCGGCTGCTTGGCGTTGTGCGCGGCCTTGCCCGCGAGCTGCGGCCGAACGCACACGATGTGGAACATCTGGGTTTGGATCATTTGCTGGAGCGCGACTTTGGTCTGGACAGCTTGGCGCGGGTGGAGCTACTGGTCCGCATCGAGCGCGAACTGGATGCAAGGCTAGACGAAAAAGCACTCGTTGGTGCCGAGACGCCGCGTGATCTGCTCAGGCTGATAACTGGGTCTGTAAGCACCGGGCCGTCCTCTACACACCATGGTAACGCCACACCCGGCTTGTCGGGTAGCGTATTACCTGACTTTGTCAGGACACCGGAATCCATTCGGACAGAGACCGACCATCCGCCGGAAACCGTATCCACGCTGATCGAGATGCTGGACTGGCATGTCGCAAAGCACGCCGAGCGGGTCCACATCACGCTTTATGGCGAAGATGAGAGCACGGAGGACATCACCTATCGCATGCTGCAAGAGCAGGCCAGAATACTGGCTGCCGGCCTGATCAGGGAGGGGCTAGACTCCGGCGACAAGGTAGCAATAATGCTGCCCACCGGAAGCGGGTTCTTCGCGGCCTTCTATGGCGCGCTCTACGCCGGCTGCGTACCGGTACCGCTATACCCGCCGACGCGCCCTTCACAAATCGAAGATCACATGCGGCGCATCGCAGGCATCATTACTAATTCCCAAGCCGCCGTTCTTATCACGGTTGACCAAGCCAAACCCCTCAGTCATCTGCTACGCGCGCAGTGCGAATCGCTACGCGCGGTCACAACCGTCGCAGAACTGTCTGTCGCTGGCGCGCTGCCGCCCTCCCCGAAACTAAAGCCAGAAGACATCGCCTTCCTGCAATACACTTCCGGCAGCACCGGCAACCCCAAGGGGGTCGTGCTGACCCACGCCAACCTGCTCGCCAACCTGCGGGCGATGGAGCGCGCCTCGGGCATAACTTCCGCGGATACTTTTGTGTCTTGGCTGCCGCTCTACCATGACATGGGACTGATCGGTGCCTGCATGGGCAGCCTCTATATCGGATTCCGGCTGGTGCTGATGTCGCCGCTGGCCTTCCTTGCCCGGCCAGGGCACTGGCTGTGGACCATCCACCGGCACAGAGCTACCGTCTCGGCTGCTCCCAACTTTGCCTATGAGCTGTGCGCCAACAAGCTCGACGATCGCGACCTCGATGGTCTGGACCTGAGCTGTTGGCGGCTGGCCTACAACGGTGCCGAGCCGGTCAGTCCGGACACGATAGCGCATTTCGCCGCGCGCCTCGCCCGCTACGGCTTCAGCTACACCGCCATGACGCCGGTATATGGCCTGGCGGAGTCTTCCGTGGGACTGGCCTTTCCTCCGCTCGGGCGCGGACCGCTGGTTGACCGCGTGGATCGGGACGCACTCACACGCTTGGGCATCGCTCGTTGCGCGCGCGAGGATGACCGCAATGCGCTGCGCATCGTTTCCTGCGGCCTGCCCCTACCCGGCCACGAGATCCGCATCACCGATACCGGCGGACGTGAACTTCCCGAGCGCATGCAGGGACGCGTGCAGTTCCGCGGGCCATCTGCGACCGGCGGCTATTTCCGCAACCCTGAGGCAACGGCACGCTTGTTCGACGGGCAGTGGCTCAACAGCGGCGACATGGGCTATATCGCGGCAGGGGAGCTTTATCTTACCGGACGAGAAAAGGACATCATCATCCGTGCCGGACACAACATTTACCCGCAGGAACTGGAAGAAGCGGTGAGCAAAGTGCCCGGCGTGCGCAAGGGCGGCGTGGCAGTATTCCCGGCCACCGATGCGCGCTCCGGCACGGAACGGCTGGTGGTGCTCGCCGAGACGCGCGAGCACAGTACCGCAGAGCGAGGCCGGATACTAACCGAGATCAACAACCTCGCCGTCGACCTGGTCGGCATGCCCGCCGACGATATCGTGCTGGCACCGCCGCGCACGGTGCTAAAGACTTCCAGCGGCAAGCTCCGCCGCGCCGCATGCCGCGAGATGTACGAGCGCGGCGAGACCGGCAGCACCCAGCGCGCACCGTGGCAGCAGTTGTTGCGTCTTAGCGGCATCAGTGCCATGGCGCAGACTGAACGCCTGGTGCATCGCAGCACCGAATGGCTGTGGAGCGCCTGGGCATGGATGGTTTTTGTCACCATCGTTCCTATAGCCTGGCTACTGATCGTGTTTGCACCCACACGCACATTGCGTCGGCATATCGCCCGAACGAGCGCGCGCGTTGCGTTTGTGCTAACCGGATTAACGCCGCGAGTAGAAGGATTGCAGCACCTCGACGGCCACGACCCCGTGATTGTGGTGGCCAATCACGCCAGCTATCTGGATGCGCTCCTGCTCACCGCAGTGTTACCGGCCAGATTCGCCTATGTGGCCAAGCATGAATTACTGCGCATCCCGACCGCCGCCATCCCATTGCGCCGACTCGGCAGCGCATTCGTCAATCGATTCGATGATGCGCGCGGCGCGGAAGACACGCGCGAACTGGAGGAGCGAGCGCGCGCCGGCGAATCCATGGTCTTCTTCCCCGAAGGCACATTTCGGCGCGAACCTGGGCTGATGCCGTTCAGATTAGGGGCGTTTCTGGCCGCTGCACGATCTGGAACGCCCCTGTTGCCGGTCACCCTGATCGGCACCCGCTCCCTGCTGCGCGCCGGGCAATGGCGGCCACGCCGCAGTGAACTGGAAGTGCTGATTGGCGAGCCTGTACTTACGGCGGGGGATGACTGGCAAGCGGCGTTGCAGCTGCGCGATGCGGCGCGCCGCCATATCCTGACACGGCTTAAAGAACCTGACGCAGCCGCCTGATTTCAATTTTATTCCATCGGTGACACTGTATTAGCTCCCTCGCTCACTCTTGGTCGTAATGGAATGGACGCCCACTTCCTAAAGCGGCATCTGAGTGCCAAAGTAGTGTTAGCTTTACTACCACTAAAATAGAAAGGGGCGTCCGACATGAAGATTACGACAATTGGCATCGATTTGGCAAAAACAGTATTCAGATTTACGGTGTGGATGAACGCGGCAAGGTTGCAGTGCGTAAATAACTGAAGCGTTCTAAGATGTCTAGTTGCTTTGCAAATCTGGAACCGTGCCTAATCGGCATGAAAGCTTGCGGCAGTGTACATTATTGAGCATTGTGCAAGTAAACTTGAAGGATAGTCTCACCAAAAATCCGTATGCATGGCTGCAATCCTTGCCTTCGACCCATCATTAGATGGAAAATTTGGCAAAAGTAGATGTCCATGTATGCTACTTGCACTGCCTGCGTCATTCGAAAGAAAGTAAAAAAGAGGACACACCTCAAAGTGGTTGACTTAGATAAATTCGACGGTTTAGTTATTGGCTTAAAGTCAGTTATTGGAGTGGCAAGCCGGGAACGTTTGTGTGGTTAGAATGATTAATAGCTTTGACGTGTGGGTTGTAATGTGTCCCCACAACGGTAGCCATATAGAGCACAGTGCGAACTCTAGTTGTCGCCATTGATCATGCAACACACCGCATGTACCGACTGACTATAGGTCTCACTGTAGTGGTCAAGTAATTTCGGACACCACAATCGG
>JBKJQT010000391.1:0-3531 GCA_046593855.1 Candidatus Nitrotoga sp.
TACCGCACCAAAGGGACGTGCGATGAACGCGAGACCAAAGCTTAGGAATGACAGCATCAATTGCGCGGCGGGTGAACTGGCCGGAAAGAACAGTGGTCCGAACACCAATGCCGCCGCCGTTGCATAAACGTAAAAATCGTAAAACTCAACAGCTGTTCCGACCAAGCTCGCGACAAGTATGCGGCGATGCTGTCGATATGGATTGGTCATGTTCGGCTTACAGAAAACTCCAATATCTATAGCCCGTCGCTATTGAAAGAACTGGGCCAGGCTGACCAGTTGATCGTTCCTCTGCGGTAGATCCCGATCTCTGCATTGTGGTTGACGACATCGCTTGCGCCCATTCCCGATTCCACGAGTAGCGGGAACGTATCCGAACCCCAGGCCGCCACGAGCGCCAGCTCAATATTGGTACTGTTATTGACCTGCACATAGGGTTGGCCGTAATCCCCAAACTTGAACGCATTCACTCCCGAGAAGAAGATATTGTTCGAGTTGCTGATCACAATCATCGTGCCATTGGTCTCTGACTTCAGACCAAAAAAACGGATGTTGGAGGAGTTCACGATCTCGATGAACGAATTGGCCGGCCTCCCTACCGTGATGCCTCCGCCGTGTTCCGGATTAGGCCCATAAATGGTGAGTGGCTGCGTTGTCCCCGTGATATAGAGCTTGCGGAAATTCGGATCCATTTCGCCAGATGTATTGGTATTGCAACCCAGGGATTGGGCAGGCTCTTCCATCCAGGTGTACCAGCGACCGCCGCCGTTACCTTCCACGCGCCACATCTGGCGCGGCTTATCCTCGCAACGAGGGCCGATTTTCTGGCCGCGCACGCCACGCATCACCGAGTTTTTGCCCGCCCCCCACCGCATTGTGCTCATCCAAGGGCCGGGGCTCTTAGAGAGTTCCTTCCAGGTTGGCCAGACATACTCAACGCTGGTCGTAGCTGCCGCATCGTCTACTGTCTCCATCACCCACGCGTTCGAGGTCAGGCCGCTGGTCCAGGCATCCATGGCATGAAACTCCGACTGCCCGTAGGGGATGCCAAAAAGATGCGTATGGGCCTTGAGGATGATGGGCCCGGAGAGGTCGTACCTTCCCGGCGGGACGAACACGGACTTGCCTGCATTCGCGCCGCCCGGCTCGGTGGAGTCAATGGTAGCCTGGATGGCCGCATGGTCATCCAAACCATCGTTCGGTATGGCATTGAAGGGTGCGTCGGTAATGTAGATAACCTGCGTATCAAGGATCGGCGGTGACCCTTCCCAGATGTGTTGGTTCACGAGTGTGGCGGGCGGTGCGGACGACGGGACGGTGAGGTTAGCGTGAGCAATGTTGTCTTTCACGCCATCCACCAGGTTCGAGCAAGTCTTGCCGCCGCCGATGCTCACTGGACAGAATGTGTATTCGTTGACCGTCAGCCAGTGGGTGCTGACCCCTGCCACAGTGCCACCAGCGCCATGATCAACAAGTGTGCTTGCCTGGTTCAGGTAGACATTGCGAATATCCAGAATTCGCTGAGTAGTATTGAGGATCGCGGTGCCTGGGGTGGCGAGCTTGATAATGCCGTCGTACAGTCCAAGGTGCCCGCTCTCGTTGTTAGCTCCGGCGGTCTCAATGGCGGGGCCGCTTGCCTTGTCAATCTCAAAGCCGACGATCGTGAAGGAGCGTGCGGCATAGCCAGCGATGGCGCGTTGCATTTGCCCACTGAACTTCAGGCCGTACAGGCTGATGCCCACCGGGAAGTCGATGAACTTGATGCCGTACTGGCCGCCGACGATCTCGATGTTCCCCACCGCAGTGCTGCGCCCCGGCACACCCGAGATCCCCGCGTAAGCACCGGTGGCGTCGATGCGCAGATCCTCCAGCGCACCGCGCTGGGCTACGTTCATGGAGATGCCCACCGCCCACGGGTTATTGCCCAGCACCAAGTTGATGTTCTTGAATACATGACCGAACGCGCACGACGCACCGCTTGGGTCCGGCAGGCCATCGTTGTTGTCATCCTTGCCAATCCAGATGAGATTCTTTACGGCTCCGGTGTTAAAGCCGGGCGAGTTGTCCATGAGCACGATGGTGGGGCGATCGGCACCACGACCCCCACCCCAAAGGCGGAACGAACTGCCGCTCGTGTCACCGCACGTCGTGCCGCTGTAAGGCTGGACACCGAGCAGGGTTTTAGTGACGTAGTAGGTGGTATTCGGTGGGAAGTAGAGCGTCTGGTTCGCCGCCTTGGCCTGATTCATGGCGGTCTGAATGCCCTCGGAAGAATCGTTGGACGCGTCGTTGGGGTGCACGCCGCTCACCGAGTTCACGTCGAGAAAACCAGCGGGGATTAATCGTGGTGTTGGCGCACACATCACTACACCTTCGTCATACCATCCACGAGCGACTACCTCTTGAATAGCCGTCAGATTGTTTGTGATGCGGTGATTGCTATCTATCCCTCTGGTCCATCCGTTGTTATAGGCGCGATATACGGGCACGGTGCCAGTGGGGCAGGTACCATCAATTCCAGAAATCGTTGGCAACGTTGCCTGGAAAGCCATACTCTCGAAATTCCAGCGCTTTTGTGTCGCAGGCGTCGTCGCTTGCAGCTGCTTGAGGCCCGCGCATTCACTCCCATCAGCCGTATAGAAATGTGAGTTCGGCCCTGGCGACTGACTCCCATAGAATCGACATACAGAAACATTTCCTCCGGACAGGAATGTGTTTCCAGTGCGACTCCAGCCAGCGCCAGCACTACCGCCATCAATGGCCACCGCTTCGCTTGCATCAGCGGTGATGAAGTAATTGTCCAAATGGGTGTTATAGAACTCGACGACGGTAGCCGCAAAAATATTTGTAGATATAGCTGTTAGGCCAAGAATAAATGATGCAAGCTTTAGAAAATGTAAGAGTTTTTTCATAATTTTCGTCCCCTAAGCGCTTCTTTGTAACATTGCAAACAACATGCGGGAGAGCTTCACTCAGGTTATTGCGACAGAGCCAAAAGCTTTACAGACAGCATTCAGTTATCAGGATGAACAACTTACCACGACATGACGCGCCCAATCCGGTGCTGGCGCAGCATAATCTTCCATCTCTGGCTGTTCATCGAACGGTCGGCTAAGCAATGCCAGCAAACGATCTACTTCCGAAAAGTTGCGTTCCCGCTCCGCCAGGGCAATCGCACTTTGCGCCATGGAATTACGCAGAATATATTTTGGGTTGACCTTGTCCATACGTGCCTTTCGCTCCTCGTCCGCTCCTGGCTCGCTTTGCAAGCGTGTACGATAAACTTCGGCCCAAGCGTCGAACGCCAGTCGATCGACAAATTGATCGCGCAACTCGCTGTTTTTTTCTTCCGGCGAAAATTTGAAAAGACCTAAACTGCGAAACAGATTAGTGTAATCCAGCTGGCTTGCGCGCATCATTTCCAGCAGTGGTGTAATGAGAGAATCATCTACTTTGCTGACCTTGGTTAGTCCCAGCTTCTTGCCCATCAATTCAGTATAGTGTTCGAAGTATGTCGGCTCGTAATTTTCC
>JBKJQT010000030.1:0-5975 GCA_046593855.1 Candidatus Nitrotoga sp.
CCTTTGTATATTGTGCTTCACAAGCTCAGCGCCAGCCTACGGGGCTGTATTGGCACAGTAAGCAACCTCATTTCACTTGACCCACCTAGGACTGATGCGAATCCCGCAACCACACAATGAAGCATATATCACGAAACAGTTTTGCAAAATATGGGTGATGGCTGGTACAGTAAATTTTTATCGCGGTTGTTTGCGAATGTTTTGTTTACACTCTTGACTATCGAGGGCTAATAATTGACCCCGTGCATTCGCACAGCAGGCTCTCACTTTGCACCAGATGTGAACATGCGGCCGTACAGCTTTGGATCATTTGTTGTACATGGAAGTAGATCAATTTTGTCAAGTTCTCATGCGCAAATATCTTGCTGGTATGAAGATGCGGCATCTATACTGTCAGCCTTCTATCTCAAATAGGAACCAGCATGAAAGGTGTCGTCTTTACCGAATTCATGGAGATGGTGGAGTCCCGCATGGGTCTCGACGTCCTCGACCGCATCATCACCGAAGCCGCATTGCCGAACGATGGCGCCTACACTGCGGTCGGCACCTACGATCACGCTGAACTGGTGCGCTTGGTCACAGCACTGTCGAACGCGACCGGACTGAACACGCCGCAGTTGATTTTCATCTTCGGTGAACAGTTGTTCCAGCGCTTCAGCATGGGCTATCCCGCGCTGTTCGGCGACGTTCACAATGCCTTCGATTTCCTCAGCCGCATCGACGGCGTCATCCACGTTGAGGTGCGCAAGTTATATCCCGACGCCGAGCTGCCCAAGCTCGAGTGCGAACGGCCGTCCCCCAACGAGCTGACCCTCCTGTACAGTTCGCCCCGCGGATTTGGCGACCTTGCCGCCGGCCTGATTGCGGGTTGCATCAAACATTTCGACGAGCCGATCAGCGTTACCCGCACCGACCTCGAAAAACTGAATGCCTGTCATCGGGTCCGTTTTGACCTAGTGCGCGGATAAGCATGACGGCCGACGAGCCCGGCACGGTTGCCTCGCGCAGTCTGGTGCGGGAACGCATGGCGCGCAAGGAGGCCGAAACACTGCTCGAGCAAAAGAGCCGCGAACTGTACGACATCAACCTGAACCTGCGCAGCCTTAACGCGCACCTGGAAGAGAGCGAGGGGCGCTACCGTACCCTGGTCGAACTGATTCCCGATGCAATCTGGATCCACAGCGCCGGCCGGGTGGTATTTGCAAACCCGGCCGCCTGCACCCTGTTCGGCGCCAGTGCACCCGAGCGACTGATTGGCACTGATGCGATGAACCTGGTGCCGGCGTCATTCCGCAACCAGATGCTGGAAGGGACATACAGCGATATCGCCGCGGCGCAGCGCCAGCCACGCTGCTCGCTACAGATCGAACGGCTGGACGGCCGCCTGATCGAGGTGGAATTCTTCGGCTGCGCGATCCGCTTCCATGACGCGGATTCGATCATGAACGTCGCTCACGACATCACCGAACGGCGTTCGCACGAAAATGCGATGGAATACCAGGCCACTCACGACCTGCTGACCGGCCTGCCGAACCGCGCTTTGTTCTTAGACCGCTTGGCCCATGCAATCCGGCGCGCTGAGCGCCACAGCAGCCGGCTGGCAGTGATGTTCGTAGACCTCGACAAGTTCAAGGCCATCAACGACACGCTCGGTCACAGTTTCGGCGACGAGCTGCTACGCACCGTCGCCGCCCAGCTCAAACTGTGCGTACGCGAATCAGATACCGTGGCGCGGCTGGGCGGCGACGAATTCGTGCTGCTGCTCGACGACCCGATTGGTCCCGCCATGCCTGGCGCCATCGCCGAACGCATCGGCGAGCGGCTCGGCGTGCCGGTCATGTTAGCGGGTCAGGAGCATGTCGTCACCGGCAGCATCGGTATCAGCACCTATCCCGAGGATGGCAGCGACGCAGAAGTGCTGCTGCGCCAGGCAGACATCGCCATGTATCGCGCCAAGGAAAGCGGGCGCAACGGCTTTCAGTTTTTTACCGAGGAGATGCAGCGTCACCTCGATGCGCGCGTCGCGCTAGAGCAGGGCCTGCACCGCGCCTTGCAGCGTAACGAATTTGTGCTGCACTACCAGCCGCAAGTCGACCTAGCCAGCGGGTGGGTGATCGGCATCGAAGCGCTGCTGCGCTGGCAGTCGCCCGAACTGGGACTGGTGCCGCCGATGCAATTCATCCCGGTGGCCGAGGAAAGCAACCTGATTGCAGCGATCGGTCAGTGGGTGCTGGATAATGCCTGCGCCACGCTGCGCCGCTGGCAGGACAGCGGGGTGCAGCTGGTGCCGATGGCGATAAACGTGGCCGCCTCGCAGTTCGCCAATCAGGACCTGGACAAGCTGGTGAGCAGCGCCCTCGACCGGCATGCCGTGGAGCCGCGTTTCCTCAGTCTCGAATTGACCGAGGGCCTGTCGATGGAAGACCCGGAATCATCGATCGCCTTGATGAATCGCCTGAAGGCAATCGGCATTACCTTGTCGATCGACGATTTCGGCACCGGCTACTCGAACCTCAGCTACCTGAAGCGCTTCCCGGTCGACAAACTCAAGATCGACCAGTCTTTCACGCGCGGCCTGACCATCGTGCCAGAAGACGGTGCCATTGTTAAGGCCGTGATTCAGCTGGCTCACAGTTTGGGACTGCGCGCGGTCGCTGAAGGAGTTGAAACGGTCGAGCAACTGCGGATGCTCGCGGCCGAAGGGTGTGACGAGATCCAGGGCTACTACTTCAGCCGAGCAGTCCCGGAAGAACAGATGATCGCCATGCTTCAGTCCGGAATCGGGCTGGACCCGGCCGTGCTCGGGAGCCAATCGGCATAGGGGCAGCCATCTGGTTGCTCCCTGCCACACCACCCGGCATGCGGGTCCATCACCCGCCCGGTTCGAGAAGTTGAGGTCAAGACAGGCAAGCCACGCCGAGCCGGCTCATGTAGGCAATAATAGTGAGCACAGTTTTAAAGACCAGACGTGCGCCACCAGCAGCGTCAAGTTTCATCTCGCTCCACTTGATAGCACAGGTCCAGCTCTCGACCCCGCTGATGACAGCGCAAGCCGTTGCCCCAAGTAATTCTTCCAGAACTTAAAAGTTGGCACTGGCAAGAGCATGGTCTTCATGCAATCGCCCTATCCCGGCAGGTTGATCTGAATGAATAAAGCCCAACGTCAACATAATTGGCATCGACAATTCACCGCCTCAAATAAGTTTATTGCCCCGCCACCATCATATTTTCAACCAAAATAGAACCACACTGCCGTGACCCCTGCACGAGCACATCATTACCCACCGCCGCAATATGCATGTACATGTCCTTCAAATTGCCGGCGATGGTGATTTCTTCTACCGGATACTGGATTTCTCCGTTCTCCACCCAGAACCCCGCTGCGCCGCGGGAATAGTCTCCGGTGATGTGATTTACACCCTGCCCGAGCAGTTCGGTGACCAGCAAGCCACGTCCCATTTTCTTTAGCAGGCCGTTAAAATCCAGTTCGCCAGGACGCAGGATGAGATTGTGATTGCCGCCTGCATTACCGGTCGTTTTCATGCTCAGCTTGCGCGCGGAATAGGTGCCGAGAAAATAGCTTTGTAGTACGCCATTTTCAACGATGGTGCGGCGCTGCGTTTTCACGCCTTCGCCATCAAACGAGCTGCTCGCCAAGCCCCGGGGAATGTCTGGTATGTCATCAATACTGATGTTGGATGAAAACACTTGCTTGCCTAAGTAGTCGAGCAGAAAGGAGGATTTTCGATACAGACTTCCGCCGCTCACTGCACCGACAAAATGGCCGAGCAAGCTGGCGGCTACCGACGCCTCGTACAGAACGGGCACTTGCATGGTATCGAGCTTGCGGGCATTAAGCCGCCGCACGGCTCGTTCTGCAGCGATTTGGCCGACTTTTTCCGCAACCAGCAGATCGCTCGCGGCACGCGCTTCGCTATACCAATAATCGCGCTGCATGGCGTCGTCCTTGCCAGCGATGACGGCGCAGCTGATGCCATGGCGCGAGGTGGGATAACCGCTGATAAAGCCCAAGCTGTTGGCATACACGAATTGGGACTCATGCACGTTTACCGTGGCGCCTTCCGAATTGTCAATTCGCTCATCGGTATCAAATGCAGCTTGCTCACAGGTCTTGGCCAGTTCAATGGCACCTTCTACATCCAGCAACCAGGGATGGTACAGGTCGAAGTCGGGAAACTCGGTGGCCAGCATATCTTTTTCAGGCAACCCGGCGCAGTCGTCGCTGGCGGTGTGGCGAGCAATAGAGAGGGCAGCGTCCACCGTGTCGCGCACTGCCTGCGGCGAGAAATCAGAAGTATTGGCATTGCCCCGCCGCTGATCGATATAAACAGTAATGCCAAGACCTTTGTCACGGTTGTATTCTATGGTTTCGACCTCACCATGACGGACAGTGACGGCTTGCCCGAAGCCATCCGACACTTCCGCCGCAGCGGCAGTTGCCCCTTGGCGACTGGCATATTCAAGCATGTCCCGCGCAATCTGGTGCAGGGTATCAGCGGAATGGGAAAAACGATGTTCGGTTGGTGTAATGTCATTCATAAGGTAAACGCTTTCATAGGAAAGCGTTATCATAACAATATCTATTTATAATTTCGCACCTATGCACCACTACAACGACAATACCGAAGAATTAAATTTGCCACCCAGCAAAACCAAGATCAAGCAGCAGATGCATGATCTGCAGGATATCGGTGAGCAATTGGCTGAACTCAGTATCGACAAACTGAAACAGATGGATTTGCCGGAAAGCTTGTTTGACGCCCTCCGCGAGATGAAGCGCATCAATAAATTTGGCGCACAACGACGGCAAATGCAATACATTGGCAAATTGATGCGCGACGTGGAAACCGCGCCCATCATCGCCAAGCTGGAAGCATGGAGTGGCAAATCGCACCAGCATATTGCTTGGCTGCATCAACTGGAACGGTGGAGAGATCGTCTGCTGGAAAACGACGCGGCACTGACCGAGTTGCTCGCTGATCATCCCGAAGCAGATGCCCAAAGGCTGCGAGCGCTGGTTCGGAATGCACTCAAGGAAAAAGAACTGGCAAAACCGCCGAAGAGCTATCGTGAAATTTTTCAGGTGCTGCGCGAAATTCTGCCGGAGCAGATTTCTCAAGCATCCGAATAGGCTTATCCACTATTTCAAACACGTAACAACAAACCATGAATAGCGTTCTACCACATATCACTCTCGAAACCGGGAAATCCCCTCAGCACAGCATCATCTGGCTGCATGGCTTGGGTGCTGACGGCGAGGATTTTGTTTCAATGGGGGAAGAAATGAACCTGCCGGTAGCAGTGCGCTATCTGTTTCCGCATGCACCCAAACAGCCAGTCACCATCAACGGCGGGGCAATCATGCGCGCATGGTATGACATCATGGCTTCTAATATGGTTGCACAACAAGATGCAAAGGGTATTCGTGCTTCACAAGCCTCTATTGAAGGGCTGATTGCACAGGAAAAGCAACGTGGGATTATTACAGATAATATTTTTCTCGCGGGCTTCTCACAAGGCGGGGCCATTGCGCTGCATACCGGTTTGCGCCATACGTCTCGCCTGGGCGGCATTCTTGCCCTCTCCACCTATCTTCCACTGGCCGAAACATTATCGAGTGAAGCCAGCACAGATGCTCTCAATACCCCCATCTTCATGGCACACGGGCAGAGTGACCCAATAGTGCCTTATGCGCGAGGGAAATCCTCGATGGATGAATTAAAAAAACGAGGCTTTCAAGTCGAGTGGCATGAGTATGGCATGCCACATTCGGTATGCGCGGAAGAAGTGCGGGATATCCAGACTTGGCTGACACACAAATTAAATACAAGACATCTGAGCCTCTTGCAGAACTAAGGATGCGAGCGGAATTTACTGTTGAAATGGGGTAGGAAAGGGCGGCCATTACTGGCAAGATGAAGGTTCTAAAGACTACATCAACGCCCGATATGAAT
>JBKJQT010000198.1:0-8843 GCA_046593855.1 Candidatus Nitrotoga sp.
GTCGTAGTCGGCGTGATCGAGGAAGCCTTTCTTCTGCATGAACCAGACGAACATCAGGCGGTTGAGTACCACCGAGGCATACCAGCGGCGCTCACGCTCGTCGTCAATGCCTTCGATTTCCCCAAGCAGGTTTTTGTGTTCATCCTGGTAAGCGGTAAAGAAACGCTTAGTGGTTTTCTCCACGTCCAGCGCGGCTTCCATGCGCCGTGCGACTTCCAGCACGGGCAGGCGACCTGAGGCATCCAGTTCGGAAAGCTCCACCACCATGGCCTGCAACTTGGAGGCGAAGAGATCAATGGGCTGGCCGCGAAAATATTCATGGCGGCGCGGGATGGTTTTGGATTTACCCGTTTCCGCATCCTTGCCACGCTTGACCCAGTACCACAGACTTTGCGTGGGCTTGTCGGTGCGATCGAGAAAGATCAGCAGATTTTCATAATGCGATTGCGAAACCTGCCGCCAGATGGACATGCGTCCGGCCTCGTCCGGCCAGCCGCCTTCCGCCGCAATTTCCAGCACGGCCACCCCGGCCAGTTCCGCAACCATGCGCTGACGGTAGCTAAGGCCTTTGGCTTCATCCTGTTGCCATGCGCGCTCACTGACCGGAGGATGGTTCCAGCCGAGCACATCGGTGAACAGCAGATTGAAATTCATCTGCTGGAGATGTTCGCTGAATAGCTTGAGGTTGAGTTTTGACATGGGGGGCGTTTACAGTTTTCTCAGGCAATCAGCCCCATTGAACAGACAATCTTCGGTTCGTGTTGTTTGGCATCGTCCTCTGGATACGTGAGCTGGTTTTCTTCGCGCAGTGATTTAACCGCATCAGCAAGTTGCTGATCGTTGACTCCGCTGCGCATTAGGCGATTGAGAGTGTCGGCTGCGCTCGGCAGCAAAGGGCGCGCGTAGATGTCTTCTATAGCGCGCTCCAGTTCGTCATCAGCAAACAGAGTTCCGCGCAGACTGCGGGCATATTCCTTGAGGCGGTCATAGCATTTGCGGCGCGGGCTGGACGGCCGTCCCAATCCGCCGCCTACTGCCTTGTCCTGCTTCACAGCCAAATCAAGCCCCGACGCAACCAGGTCGTGATGGTTTTCAGCGCGCACCAATGCTGGCTCATCAGGCTTGCATTCTGCCATGCGCAGAATGGTGAATTGCGATTCGGTGACAGCCTCGCCTTGGGCATTGATCCATGCGAGGTGGTCGTTGCCTTCGGGGGATCTGACGTAGACAAGGGCGCTATCATCCCCACCCCTCTCCCCTAGCCCCTGTGTCAACTCCGCATTTGGCTTGCCGGATAGCGGATTGCCTACCTTTGGCTCTCCCGCGAGCGGGCGAGGGATACTTAAACGCTTGGCGGTGAAAATTACTGGTGGCAAGGATTCGATTTCACGCGCTAACGCAGGGTTGTCTTGTGTGGCGGTTTTCCAGATTTGCCAAGCGTAGGAGGCGAGGTCAACTTCATCGTCCTGATCATCCAACGCACCTGCTGTTTGAACAGCAAGTTTGCGCAGCCGTTCAACATCCTCGTCTTCAAAGAAAGCCTCATCCGTGCCTACCACTTCGGCATTTTCATGCAGGCGTTGTGTGATGCGCGCACGGAGATTGATGAGGCGTTCTACGCCATCGGCGGGTAGGAATGAGTAGCAGCGAATCTCTTCGGATTGCTGCCCGATACGGTCCACACGGCCTGCGCGCTGTATGAGGCGAATGATTGCCCAGGGCAGATCGAAGTTCACCACAACGGCGCAGTCTTGCAGGTTTTGCCCTTCGGACAAAACATCAGTACAAACCAGTACGCGCAGTTCGTCCGGCTTGTTCACTTGTGCACGGTTGGATTGCGGGGAGAAACGGCAAGCCATGGCATAGGGATCAGCGGATGCTCCCGTCACCACGGCAAGCAACTTGACGCCGCGCGTTTGTAACGCCTTACCAAGATAACGGGCAGTATCAGCAAATTGAGTGAAGACCAGCACCTTGTCCTTGCCATGCGTATGCGCGACCAGCTCTTCCAGTTTCGCGAGCTTGCGGTCTTGTTCTGATTTCCATGTTCCGTAGCGATTGAGCAAATCGCGCAAGGCCGTCACATCCTCGGCAAGGTGTTCGCGCAGTTCCTTTTTGAATAGGCGCGAGCTGATCCATTTGAAGCGTTTGCGGTATTGGTCCCCATACTGGCGATAAATACTTTCGGCTTTGCTGGATGTGTTGTTTTCGGCTTCTTCGATCACGTTATCCAATAGGTCTTCTTGTTCGGCGTGCGAGCCTTCGGCATCCTCATCAAAACGGTCGGCGTCGAGTATGCCCGCATCCAGTGTGCCTATGGGCAACTCCAGCCCATGATCAATGGCGTGCAGGTAAATCTCGTTACGCAGGATGTGCCTCTCGATGGACTGCATGAACGAGAATCCACTCGATTCAAGACGCTTGAAAAGGTTGGTGCGGCAGAAACCGATCAGCCGCTTGCCTGCCTTGCCGAGATCATCCATCAGCTTGCGTTCGGCGGCACTGGCAGATTTTAGAATCTGGTGATCACCATATTTACCCAAGCCGTAGCGCGAGAGGTGCAGGCTGTTGATGACATCCACCACTTCCACGGAATACAGCTTGGCATACTGATCGTTGGAGTCACTTTCATCAATGGCGAATCCAAGCGAGATTGGTTTACGCGTCGGGAAATAAAGTTTATCGCCATTGCGCACTTGGAGATAACGACGTCCTGTCGCGGCATCTTGTTCGGTGTAGTGCTGAAGGATGAAGCTGCGCGTGCGGCGCACCATGTAGAGACGGATCAGTTCGCGCCAGTCGTCCAGTTCATCGCTCTTTTCCATCGCCAGAATAGAGTGGGGCGGACACTGATACTGACGCTCGAATTGGGCATCGGTCATATCCTTCTTGCGCATGAAGTGTTCCGGTCGCACGCCAATATTGGCGCGCTCCTCCACGAACAGCCGCAGTTGCGCGGAAAGGTCAGTAAGCGTTTTGTTGTACGGCGTTGCTGTCAGAAGGATAACTCGTGAATCGCATTGCTTCACATACTCGGCAATAGCCTTGTAGCGCCGCCCTTCGCGGTTGCGCAGGTTATGGCTTTCATCAATCAACACCAGCCGGTAACGCTTGAGGTCTTTCAGCCCTTTGCTCTTATGTATTACTTCCGTGAGCGATTTCACTGCACCGCGCAAGCCGTATTCCTTGCGGTAGTGTTCCCACATCGGCACAAGATTTTTCGGGCAGATGATGAGCGTTTCATAGTTGAGATCATCTTCTACCATGCGCGCCAATGCGGTAGCCATCATGGTTTTACCCAAGCCCACCACGTCGCCGATGATGACGCCGCCGCGCCGGTGCAGGTGGCGTGCTGCAATTTTTACTGCCGCTTTCTGAAACTCGAATAGCTCCTCATCGAAGCGTTGAGGCAGCTTAAACTGGCTCAAACCAGCACGCGCCTCGACGCTGAGATGATAAGCCATATTCAGGTAGATGTGATACGGCGGCACCACCGCTTCGCGCGCCCAACTGGTTTCAATGACGTTCGCCAATTCTGCGGAAAGATCGAGGCACCAACGGTCATTCCAGCGATCTTCAAACCAGGACGAAAGTTTATTGGCGGCGTCGTGGTCGAGCACATCCACATTCAACTCGCCTTGCTTGGAAAGACCGGAAAAAGTGAGGTTGCTGCTGCCGACAAATCCCGTTATCGGGTTGTTGATGTCTTTGCGGAACAGGAGATAGAGCTTGGCATGAAGAGGGTAAGGGAGAAATAGCTTGACCTGAACCTTGCCGCTGCGTAGTTGCCTGGCAAGACGTTGCAGCCCTTTCTCGTCAGCAGTTGTTGGGATACCAAAAGTAATCTGCTCGCGTAGGTGAGCCGCAAACTTATGCTTGATTTCACTGGCGCGGGCATTGTCTATCAACGTATTATTGCCAACTGCTTGGTACAGCGTACGTACCTCCTCATATGGAGGGCGTTGCATTCCAATTAATACTCGGCAACGCTGCCCTTCTTCCGCTTGCCATCCCTCTATCAGATCATCAATCGTGCGCCATCCTCGCAAATTAAAATATCCCACGCAAAAATCTGCGCGCTCGGATACAGCAAGCGTGTCGCGCAATGTGGGCAGTAAGGATTGTTCTATATTGTCAAAGACTCTAGGCATTCAATAGCGGTTCAGGTTGGTAGTAATAAATGAATAGTTGATATTTCAGATTGGCACCCGCCTGCATAACTAATGGACACCATTTCCATCGGCCAAACCCATCCTCGCGCAGCAATCTGACGGCCTATGACGTCACGGGAAAATACTTCGTTTATTTATGACATGGCGGTCAAGAGTATCATAGCACTGCAAATTTTGGATATGACTCAACTCTCACACAATCGGTTCAGGTATTATCATTTCCATTATAATTTTATTGCCCGGCTAAATTTTGTCTGGCAACCTACAGGAGCCAGTAATGTCTAACAAAAAAGTGATTCAAACCCTTGACGCACCAGCCGCTATTGGCATTTATTCGCAAGCCGTCTGCATAGACAGCACAGTGTATCTTTCCGGCCAGATCGGACTGGATCCCAACACGATGCAAATGGCAGAAGGAATCGAGGCGCAGATTCATCGCGTATTCCAGAACCTGCGCGCGGTGGCCGGTGCTGCCAACAGCAGCTTGAATGATGTGGTGAAGCTCAATATTTATCTTACTGACATGGACAGCTTCGCCAAGGTGAACGAAATCATGACGTCCTATTTCCATCAACCCTACCCTGCGCGCGCGGTGGTAGGCGTGGCGGCACTGCCACGAGGCGCGTTGGTGGAAATGGATGGCATATTATGCTTACAGGACTAGACCGCTCTCCCTGTGCTGCCCCTGTGTTTTAGTATTTTAAGCGTGTTTCCCGCCAGCATTCCTGAAGCCACCTTAATCAAGTTCGCAAAACTTGGTATTCACAACCGCTTCGATCTGGTGCTACATTTACCGCTACGTTACGAGGATGAAACCCGCGTGACGCAAATCGTCGCGCTTGTACAGGGTGTGAGCACGCAAGTGGAAGGCGAGATCATCCACAGTGAGGTAATTTTCCGCCCACGTCGCAGCCTGATATGTCAGTTGCAGGACAGTAGTGGTGTGTTGCATCTAAGGTTTTTGAATTTCTACCCAAGCCAGCAAAAGCAACTCGAAGTAGGGAAGAAAATCCGCGCCTTGGGTGAGGTGCGCATGGGCTATTTCGGCATGGAGATGGTGCATCCTAAGTGCCGTGTCGCGGGTGAAAGCACACCGCTAAAACAAGCACTGACACCTGTGTACCCCACTACCGCAGGCCTGCCACAAGCTACGCTGAGCAAGCACATTCAGGCTGCTTTGAACGAGCTTGAACTGCCTGATACGCTGCCAGCAGATTTACTCACACGCTTGAAACTTCCCAGCTTTGCCGATAGCGTAAGGTTGTTGCACAATCCTCCATCCGACATTGATGAGGAGGCGTTGCTTAAACGCACTCATCATGCTTGGTTGCGCATCAAGTTTGATGAATTGTTGGCTCAGCAACTTTCCATGCGGATACATTACCGCAAGCGACGCAGTCGCAATGCGCCGTGCCTGCGGGCACTCGGCCATTTTACCCAGCGACTGCTGCAGACATTAACTTTTAGTCTCACCACCGCTCAACAAAAAACCCTGCGGGAAATCAGTCGCGATCTTGAACAATCGCATCCGATGCAGCGTCTGCTGCAAGGTGATGTGGGCAGTGGTAAAACCATTGTTGCGCTGCTGGCCGCCTTGCAGGCGATAGAAAATGGGTATCAGGTGGCATTGATGTCGCCCACCGAAATACTTGCCGAACAGCACTATCACAAATTACGTGATTGGCTAGAGCCGCTTGGTATCAGTCCCGTATGGCTTTCCGGCAGCCTGAAGAAAAAAGATAAGCAGGCCGCGATCGAACTTATCGCGCAAGGTGAAACACAGTTGGCCATCGGCACGCACGCGCTGTTTCAGGATCAAGTCATATTCCCAAAGCTGGGATTGGTTATCGTGGACGAGCAGCATAAATTCGGCGTGCAGCAACGTTTAGCGCTGCGCGGCAAGGGCGACGAGCCACACCAGTTGATGATGAGTGCTACCCCTATTCCTCGTACCTTGGCGATGAGTTATTACGCCGATCTTGACGTATCCGTAATCGACGAATTGCCACCCGGACGCACGCCAGTTATCACTAAACTTGTTAGCGACAGCAGGCGCGAAGAGGTGCTTGCGCGCGTTCGCCAAGCCTGCCTTGCCGGGCAGCAGGCTTATTGGGTATGCCCGCTGATTGATGAATCGGATACGCTGGAGTTACAGACTGCGCTGGAAACACATCAGAGACTGGCACAAGCACTGCCTGATTTGCGAATAGGTCTGGTGCATGGCAAACTGAATACCGCCGAAAAATTACACGCGATGGCCGCGTTCAAAACGGGTGAAACTCATCTCTTGGTGGCGACCACGGTGGTCGAAGTCGGGGTCGATGTACCTAATGCCGCCATGATGGTAATTGAACATGCCGAACGCATGGGACTGGCTCAGTTGCATCAGTTGCGTGGGCGCGTCGGGCGTGGTGCTGCGCAGAGTTTGTGTGTTTTGCTATTTCAACAACCGCTTTCTGAATTAGCGCGCGCGCGCCTGAAAATCATTTACGAAAATACGGATGGTTTTGAAATCGCTCAGCAGGATTTGAGCCTGCGTGGCCCGGGTGAGCTGTTGGGCGCACGCCAAAGCGGCGTTCCCATGCTGCGTTTTGCCGATGTCACCGAAGATGCTGCTTTGCTCAATTGCGCGCAAGCTGTTGCTGATGAAATGTTGTGCGATTTTCAGCAGGAAGCACGCGCACACTTGCAACGATGGATGGCGAATAGACAAGATTATCTACATGTCTGATACTTATTCGGCACGCTCGCGTGCTTTACCTAGTGAGCAGAGCGAAGCGAGGCTTACGAAGCCGATTTGGGGAGTAGAATCCTGGCGCACCTTCCTGCCTCGTGTCGAAGCGGGCTATGCGCCCTGGTTGCATACCAATGGATCGCTTACGTTACGCATTCAACAACGTTGCGAAAATTTCAGCGTATGTAACGTGCATAGCCGTCTGGCCGCTGCTGTTTATGATGAGGCGGCGCTACTTGGTTTGCCCGCCCAGCAAAAAATTTATACGCGTGAAGTGTTCTTGCATGCTGATGGAAAACCTGTGGTATTTGCGCATAGTGTGGTTGCGGCCCAGCATTTGTGCGGTGCGTGGCACGCGCTGCGAAAATTGGGCAACCGTCCCTTAGGCGCCCTATTGTTTGCCCATCCGCTGGTGCGCCGTTCAGTGCTGCATTTTCACGCACTTAAACCTGATCACCCATTATATCGACGCGCTGCCGTTGCGCTCGATACGCCACCACAAAAACTGTGGGCACGCCGTTCGCTATTTATTTTGCGCAACACACCTCTGTTGGTGACGGAAATTTTTTTGCCGGATATTCTTGCGCTGAAAAAATGAATTTCAACGAGCGAATAAATCTGTATATCAAGTTAACGAGGCTCAACCGCCCCATTGGTATCTTGCTGCTGCTATGGCCTACATTGTGGGGTGTATGGATCGCGGGCGATGGCCAACCGGCATGGAGCATCGTCGCCATTTTTGTGCTCGGCACTGTGTTGATGCGCTCTGCAGGCTGCGCTATCAATGACTATGCTGACCGTGATTTCGATAAACAAGTTAAGCGTACCCAAGATCGTCCTCTCACCAGTGGAAAACTCGCGCCGAAAGAAGCGCTGTGGCTGGCGGCTGGGCTGTCGCTCCTCGCCTTTCTGCTAATTTTGCCGCTTAATGGATTGACATTACTCTTGTCTATTCCCGCTCTGTTTTTTGCCGCCAGCTATCCCTATACCAAACGTTTCTTTGTCATTCCTCAAGCTTACCTCGGCATCGCATTTGGTTTTGGTATCCCGATGACATTCGCAGCACAACTCGGTAGCGTTCCCGCCATAGCGTGGTGGCTATTAATCGCCAATGTATTTTGGGCGATTGCTTACGATACCGAATACGCGATGGTGGATCGGGATGATGACATACACATCGGCATCCACTCCTCCGCACTATTTTTCGGTAAATGCGATATTGCTGCGGTGATGATTTGTTACGGCGTTACTCTGGCCATACTCACCGCAGTTGGCAGTGTGCTGGGGCTAGGCATGGTTTACTACATTGGTTTATTGTGCGCGGCAGGCATCGCCATCTATCACTACACTTTGATTCGCAAACGTCAGCGCGAAGCTTGCTTCAAGGCTTTTCTGCACAACAACTGGTTTGGTGCCGCGGTGTTCGTGGGTATTGCGCTGGATTATCTGCTGCGCTTGACGAGAGTTTCGAATGTCGGCACGTAACCGATCGAGTAATTTGTGAGAGTACAGAAACAGCTTGAGATCCCATCCGCAGAATTTTAGGATGTTCTATAACAAAGGTTTAGCCAAATAAACGGCTAAGATAATGAAAAATATTTGGGAGTTGGTGATGTTTGACAATGCTTGCGGATATAGGCAGCATTGTTGGCTTATGAAAATGTTTTCTATATTACGTTATACAAAAGCCCCACAGAGCAGCGTGCAGGGTACTACGAACTTGGGTTAGTAGCCCAAGCTGCCGTGCAACTACACGGCTTAAGGTGCGGTTTAGTGCAATCCTAGCTATCACGCTGGTCTAAGACCACCCTGACGCAGGGACAATGCACGAAAGTCAAGCCGCCGCTCAAGGTTATTCGCGGTACGCCAAGAGCACCGCCAAGCAACGGCGGTATACAAGAGCCAACCTTAACCAGTTGGCAGCGCTGCCAGCGTAA
>JBKJQT010000316.1:0-10109 GCA_046593855.1 Candidatus Nitrotoga sp.
TCAGGAGCAAGACGGAAAGCCTGTTCCAGCGCAGGACGAATGCCGCCCGCGGCCAGGATGTGATTCTCCTTAATTAGCACGCCATCAAATAAACCAATCCGCTGGTTATGCCCGCCACCCGTTTTCACCGCATATTTCTGTGCCATGCGCAGGCCCGGCAGCGTCTTGCGTGTATCCAGAATTTTCGCGTGCGTGCCGCGCACAGCCTCGACATAGTGCCGTGTCTGCGTGGCAGTAGCGGAAAGTGTCTGCAAAAAATTGAGTGCACACCGTTCAGCAGTCAGCATCGCACGTGCATCACCTCGTATCTCGCACAGCGTTTGCTGGGCTGTTATGACATCGCCATCCTGTGCAAGCCAGTGAATGATGCAATCTTTATCCATCGCTTTAAAACACGCATCAAACCAAGCTGCGCCGCATAACACTGCGTCTTGGCGCGTTATAACAGTGGCGTGTGCTTCTGTATGCAAGGGAATGAGTTGTGCGGTGAGGTCACCGCCGCGCAGATCTTCATCGAGAGCGGTGGTGACGTTGGCATAAATATGGGTAGCCAGTTCATGTTGGTTGATCATTTTAGTTTTGCCGGGGACACCCGTAGTGTGCTCATTATCAAATTATAAATTTTCATAACACTGTCAGCACGTTGACTACATTCATTACAATCACGTAAAACTTAGCTGTGTCACTCACCCTGTTGATTGGCCGCATTCAACATTGCATAGCTACATTGAGCGGGGAAAGGCAGCATCGGATTGGGGTGGGCAAATAGGTGGCGGTGAGTGGTGAGATATTGGGCTTCATTTCATTCAGCCTAACCTACCGAGCTGAATTAGAAAATACTTCCTTAGCACACTTCAAAGGCACATCCTACCCCGTTGGTGTAGTTACCCGGGGTGGAGACATCCTATGGATTGTGCTTATTAACGGACTCTTGCAATGCTAAAAACAATCAGGTGATTTTGGCCGGATAAATTTCAATTATCTTCTCAGAAAGTGCAACGGCCGAGATGTCATCATCGATGTATAAACCGTAAATTCCACTATGAGATGGATCATCCCACTGACTCTCTAATGAATCAGGGGCGTGCAGAATTAATATTGAAGCAGTACCACCAGTAGCATCTTGAACACTATTGATTGCTTGCCCAACGTTTAGAACGGCAAGCCTTGCACTTGTTCTTACTCGGATTTTTTTGGTTAGTACTCTACGTACTTCATCAACTTGGGATTCGCGATTTAGCTGGAAATAGTTAAGCCAGTTCACCGAAAGTGAGCGATGTGTATCTTTTTCTTTTAGCATAAATGCGCCTGGACCTATTGAGCCTGTTTCCGGGTCAATATGCGACCCACCGCATAACCGAGTGATGTCGTCAATATGTGGTATTGGATCATCTCTCACTTGGTACGATTCGCCCAATCACTAACATTGTGAATGGAAATTTCTGCAAGCAGTTGATCGGTTGTTACAATCCCAGATGATCGTATGCGGAGCTGGGGATGCTGAGGATTGGGGCGGATAGCCACATATCTAACTTGTCTAGTTGGGAGAAATTGTACCCCGAGATAACGTCTCCCCTCATTTCCTTTCCATTCCGCAAATAAATTACCGTCAGGAGTGGCTGTGATAATTGGACGCTTAAGCCCAGGGTGGAACGAAACAAAAGCAATAAAAGTATTTAGAGACTCCGCATCGAGAGACTGACCATAATCATCCTGGTAGTCATGTAAGAGCCCCGACAGCCGCTCAGCAAGAACTTCTTTTTCAAGGATTAATTCTGAATTTCGCAATGATTTAAGAACTTTTAGGAAGTTACGGTCATCCGCACGAACTCTTGCTAGATCTTCGAAGGCAGTAGAGTGAGCGACCTCGAAAGGAAGCACGACTTTATTAGGTGACGCTGCCGACACAAGAAAGCTATTTAGAATAGGGCTGAGTATTGAGTGCTGAGGATTTAATTCATTGAACAAAGCCACATTGGCTAATTTTGTTATATTAGTTCCGCTGGCACTGGCGTTAAGCTCATAACTATCAATCGACAAAGTGCTTGCAGACGTATTATTCCGCAAAATATTTTCTGCATATAACGCATTTTTTGCAAATGACTCGAACCCGCATTGGTTCATTTTTCACGCCCCCAAAGTTTTTCTTGCACCTCTGATATCGTTAGATCAGCAAAGCCCTTAACAACCCATTCATGAGCCAATTCAAACCAAGATTCTATCGATTTGCGCTCATAATTGTTAACATCGTGACTGGCTATCAGTTCAAGACGCAATACAGTTACATCATCCGAAACTCTTTTAGCATTATTTAATCTGGCGCTAAGTTTTCCATTATTGTCAGGCAAAAGAAAGGTGGCTGCCCAACTTACATCTTGTGGTTCGGGGAGAAAGCGAACTTCATGCTTAGTCCACTGAAAGTCTTTAAAAATCTCAGCGGTGTCTTTCGCAGAATTCCATTCTTTGCCCGGTTCAAAAGTATTTATATATGTAAGCTCGGCCAACTTAGGCTGAATAAGACCAATATCATAATCCATAAGGAATTTCTCAAGTGAGTCCAAATTTTGGAAAAAATTAGAGGCTATTTCTGGATAACGAGGATATGAGTCGCCACTATCGCGGATACGCCAATTAAAATTAATCCGATTTGCTTGAAGTTGTATGAGGCGTGTTTCAGTCTTATTAATAAACCAAACGCGTGGCAAAGGCAGGCCAGTATTGCTGTCAAGATTGTAGCTTGAATCTTTATTGAGTAATGTTGGTGCATGCTCAACTGTGGGATAGTCCTTCTTTAAACGTTCCCAAAAGGATCCGTAATGAGGAATTCGTAAACGCTCAAGCGAATCAAATTGTATGCCAATAGACACCTCGCTTAAAGGTGATGATCTGAATGACGGAAAGGGATAGTCCACAATAATTTTGTTTGTCGCTTAATGGATAGATTTTAAACCAAATTTATCATATACGATTTGCAAGGCACTTACCAAGCTCAATTTATTCGTATAGACGAAGACAGATAAATAAAGGGGGTATGTTTTTCTACAAATATAGGATCACAGCTAATTGACAACGTATTTTGAAGCTATAAATATATAAATTTGTAGAACAGCATAAATTCAAGCAAATGAATATTATAGATTTAAAATCCTCGTGTCGGTGGTTCGATTCCGCCCCGGGCCACCAAATTAAATAAAGGCTTGTATGATCTAAATTCATGCAAGCTTTTATTGCTTATGTAATCCCTGTGTAATTGTGTAGCGGCCTCAACCACATGACGAAATAGTTTACGAATTTCCATTCGTATGACCTTCTTTCACGGCGGCTCGTGGAGCAACAAACCAGAGAACGCGCGCACGGCTAAATACAACAGGAACAAGCCCGCGAAACGTAACAACAACGGTTTCGCGTAGTCGATACGCCTACGCCCTCCATCGCCGGCGCTGTCGTATCTAAGGATACGACGGGTGTTGAGCTCTAATTCGGAATTTTGGCAGCGATGTATGCCTTAAGCTTTTCCAAGTCTGCGTCCATTACCTCAACGCGTTGCGGTAATTTTTCGATACATTCCAAGCCGGCTGGTCGTTCAGGGTTGCGTCCGAGTGCTTCGATGATGGTGTCTTCAAACTTGGCAGGCAACGCAGTTTCCAGGCAGACCAGTGGCAAGTTGGGACGGCGTTGTTCGAGGCCGACTTTGATCCCGTCGGCGGTATGGGTATCGACCATTACATCGTAGTCTTTCCACAGTTCGCGGATGATCTTGAGGCGGTCGAGATGCGTACTTTTACCGGAAGCGAAACCAAATTTAGACAGCTCATGCCAATAGGGCGTGCCCTTGATATCGAACGCGCCTCCTGTATCAACGCTACTCCAGAATTCGCGCACCTTGGCTGCATCGCGTCCAACCAGATCAAAGATAAAGCGTTCGAAGTTGGATGCCTTGGAGATATCCATTGAGGGGCTGCTGGTGTGATAGGTGTGATCCGTCGCGCGTGGGCGATAGACGCCGGTTCTAAAGAATTCATCCAATACATCGTTTTCGTTAGTGGCAAGGATAAGCTGGCCGATGGGCAAGCCCATCATGCGCGCGACGTGGCCAGCGAAGATGTTGCCGAAATTGCCGGAAGGCACCGAAAACGCAACTTTTTCATCGTTGGATTGTGTCGCTGCAAAGTAGCCTTTGAAATAATAGACGATCTGCGCCGACACGCGCGCCCAGTTAATCGAATTGACTGTGCCGATTTTATATTTGGCCTTAAAGGCGTGATCATTGGACACCGCCTTGACCATGTCCTGCGCCTCGTCAAACACGCCACGGATGGCGATGTTGAAGATGTTTGGATCTTGCAGTGAATACATCTGCGCACGCTGGAAAGCGGACATTTTGCCGTGCGGCGACAACATGAACACGCGGATACCACGCTTGCCGCGCATCGCGTATTCCGCCGCCGAGCCGGTATCACCGGAGGTGGCGCCAAGGATATTAAGTTCATCGTCTTGTTTATCCAGTACATACTCGAACAGATTACCCAGCAGTTGCATCGCCATGTCCTTGAACGCCAAGGTCGGGCCGTTGGATAATTCTAAAATATGCAGTCCCGACTCCAGCGTACGCAGCGGAGTAATTTGCTGAGTGTCAGAATCAGCGCGGGCGTTGTGATAGATGGCAGAGGTATAGGTCTTGCTAACGATCACTTTAAGATCGACTGCAGGAATATCCGTTACAAATTTGGAAAGCACGGCAAAAGCGAGATCAGAATAAGACAGATTGCGCCAGCTATCCAGCTCGGCTCGCGTAACTTGTGGGTATTCTTCCGGCAAGTACAAGCCGCCATCGGGCGCGAGTCCACCGAGCAGGATTTCGGTGAAACTTTTAGCGGGTGAATTGCCACGTGTAGAGATGTATTTCATTGTTTTGCTCGCTTCGCTTTTAATCCCTATTCCTATTACAGGAGAGAGGAGTAGGGAATAAGTTTTTACAAGTGTTTCCCCGTAGAGATGGAATGCCTTATTTGCCCAATTCTTCCATGCGGATGCGCGTCACTTTACCCACTACTACTGACAGTTTTTCAAGCCTGGCAATAGCTGTATTAACGCGTTTTTCGAGTGTCAAATGGGTAAGCAGAATCAAGTCCGTCTCGTCTTCGCCCTCACCCGGTTCCTTCTGGATCAAGGCATCAATCGAAATCTGCTCGTCAGCCAGCACGCGTGTGATATCGGCTAGCACGCCAGGTTCATCGTGCACCCGCAGGCGCAGGTAGAAACAGGTCTGCACCTCTGCCATTGGCAGAATGGGCAGGTCGACCAATTGATCCGGCTGGAATGCCAAATGCGGCACGCGATGTTCCGGGTCGGCAGTATGCATACGTGTCACATCAATCAGATCAGCAATCACCGCACTGGCCGTTGGTTCCGCACCCGCGCCCTTGCCGTAATACAACGTCGCACCGACTGCGTCACCCTGTACTACCACCGCGTTCATTGCCCCTTCCACATTGGCGATTAGTCGTTTGGCGGGAATCAAGGTGGGATGCACGCGTAACTCAACACCTGCCATCGTGCGCTTGGTAATTCCGAGTAGTTTGATGCGGTAGCCGAGTTGTTCAGCGTACTTTATGTCCTTTGCATTAAGCTGGGAAATGCCCTCAATATAAACCTTGTCGAACTGCATCGGAATACCAAACGCAATCGCAGAGAGTATGGTGATTTTGTGCGCCGCATCCACCCCTTCGATGTCGAAAGTCGGATCGGCCTCGGCGTAACCCAAACGCTGCGCCTCTTTCAACACGGTATCGAAACTCAGCCCCTTGTCACGCATCTCGGATAAGATAAAGTTGGTCGTTCCATTAATAATTCCGGCAATCCATTCAATGCGATTGGCGCTCAGACCTTCGCGTACCGCTTTGACAATCGGCACACCGCCCGCCACTGCCGCTTCGAATGCAACTATCACGCCCTGCTTTTGTGCCTCAGCAAATATTTCGTTACCATGCATGGCCAGTAGCGCTTTGTTTGCAGTAATCACATGCTTGCGATTAGCAATGGCCTTAAGCACCAATTCCTTGGCCACACCGCAGCCGCCGATTAGTTCAATAACGATATCCACTTCCGGGTCGCTCACCACAGCGAAAGCATCGTCAACTACACGACAGGCGCCCTTTGTAATTTCATTGGCACGTGCCACATCTTTTTCCGCCACCGCGACAATGCGTATGGGACGACCCGCCCGGCGGGAAATTTCTTCAGCATTGCGTGACAACACGTTAAATGTGCCCGCACCTACGGTGCCTATACCCAGTAGACCTACGTTCATTGGCTTCATTATTTTTTACTCCAAAATTCAATTCGTTTATTCATCCCTTCTCCGCTTCCCCTGACAGTAGGGGTTGGGAAGGGTTAGGGCGCGTTTAAATCCCCTTAGTTACTTCTTTCCATAGCGCTTACGGTAATATTCCAGAAAACGCGCAATTCGGCCAATTGCTTCGACTAAATCGTCCGCATTAGGCAGGAACACCACACGGAAGTGGTCGGGTTCCGGCCAGTTAAAGCCCGTACCTTGAACCACTAACACTTTCTCCGTTTCCAGCAATTCAAGGATGAATTTCTGATCGTCATTGATTGGGTACATCCTGGAGTCCAGGCGCGGAAACATATATAGCGCGGCTTTCGGCTTGACGCATGACACACCTGGAATAGCGGTAAGCAATTGGTAGGCGAGGTCTCGCTGCTTGCACAGCCGTCCGGAAGGCGCGACCAGATCCTTGATGCTCTGATAACCTCCCAGCGCGGTCTGGATGGCGAATTGCCCGGGCACATTTGAACACAGCCGCATTGAGGCGAGAATGCACAGACCATCAATGTAATCCTGCGCGTGCTTCTTTTTGCCCGACACAATCATCCAGCCGGCACGATAGCCGCAAGCGCGATAATTTTTGGACAGGCCGTTAAACGTGACAAATAGTACATCATCCGCCAGCGAAGCAATTGAGGTATGGCTCACGCCGTCATAGAGCACCTTGTCATAAATTTCGTCGGCGAACACAATGAGTTTGTTTTTGCGTGCGATTTCGATGATCTCTTGTAACAACGAATCCGGGTATATCGCACCAGTGGGATTATTTGGGTTGATCAGCACAATGGCGCGAGTGTTGGATGTGATTTTGCTGCTGATGTCAGCCACGTCCGGCAACCAGTCAGCCTGCTCGTCACATAAATAGTGGCGCGGCGTGCCGCCCGCCAAGGTAACCGCCGCTGTCCACAGTGGATAATCCGGTGCTGGCACCAGCACTTCATCCCCCGTATTAAGCAGTCCCTGCATGGACATAACAATCAATTCGGATGCGCCATTGCCAATAAAAATGTCCTCCAGTCCTACCCCGGCGATATTTTTTTGCTGGGCGTAGTGCATGATGGCTTTGCGCGCGGCAAACAGTCCTTTTGAATCAGAATAGCCGGAAGAGTTAGGCAGGTTATGAATTACGTCCTGCTGAATTTCTTCCGGCGCTTCGAAGCCAAATGACGCCAAATTGCCAATATTCAGTTTTATAATACGATGTCCGTCTTCTTCCATGTGCCTGGCGCGGGCCATCACGGGGCCGCGAATGTCATAGCAGACGCTGGCCAGTTTGGTGGATTTCAATACCAGGGGCACAACTTCCATATCTGTGCTGTCAGGTTGTTTCAATTGGTTCTCTCAATCTGTTGTTTCAAACTGTGACATCAATCCGCTGGGTGGTAGAATTTGACACCCACGAAAAACGTCATAAATACACTTTTAGTCCTTGAAATTACTGACCGCGAAGGGCATGATTCTAACCGAGCGCGCCTAGGTCAGCAAATGGAGAACTCGCGTGAAACTGCATCTCAACACCCGCACAAACCAAAATATTTTCACTGCCCACGGCGCTGGGTATGTCACGGTCAGCGGTCAGTGCTTTGAGCATTCCATAGTGGTTACGCCGGAACAGGTATTCAGCGATTGGCAACCGCAAGGTTTCGATGCATTAAACGAATTGCACTTCGTCTATCTTCTAGCCATGAAGCCAGAAATTGTGCTACTCGGAACCGGCGCACAGCAGCGCTTTCCGCATCCACGCCTATTTCAGCAATTAACTGCGATCGGCATCGGCGTGGAAAGTATGGATACCCCTGCCGCCTGCCGCACTTACAACATCCTCATGGGAGAAGACCGCAAAGTAGTTGCCGCCATCTTGTTATAGCTTGTTATGAATTGTGGCCGAGGAGGTAAGCCACATCACAGAAAACTCACCTATCAAACCAGCACTTTCCACCACCTGAATTATAACTTGCCCGTTTTTTGTTATGTATCCAGCTTGGCCACCCTAATTTTATACGGCATTAAAAATATTAAAAAACATAAATTCTTTAGCCAAAATAAGCAATTTGCTTATTCGCTTTTTATAGTTGTTATCTTAGGATTCAATCTTGGCTAACTTATTTTTTAACACATCTTAATGTTGTAAAAAGCAAATACAGGCGCTTTATTTTAGTCGCTGCTATGTTACAGGCGGCATTCATTAGCATAATTCAGCGGAGGATCTATCATGCGAGCTTACTTTCTTGTTGCAGCCGCGATGCTGGTATTTTCCATACCAGCGCACGCTGTCGATGGATTCAATTTGCCCGGTTCCGATTATGCCAATTTCAACGCCCATTCGGCATTTGTCTGTAGAAACTCATGCGGGGGCGATCCTCGATGTCAGGCTTGGACTTGGGTTAAGCCGGGAATCCAGGGGCCAAGTGGACATTGCTGGCTCAAGGACAGAGTTCCAACTCTGGTTAAGGACAATTGTTGCAACTCCGGTTCAGCTGCACACATTTCAAAGCGCGATCTGAAGGCAGAGGATAATACTAATCGTCCGGGATCGGACTATAACAATTTCTGGATCGACTCATGGCAGACCTGCGAGATTACATGCACGAACGATCAAATGTGTGCGGCTTGGACCTATGTGCGGCGGGGGATTCAAGGGCCACAGGGTCGCTGTTGGTTGAAGGCTGGCGTTCCTCCTCCGGTGAGTGACCGTAACACGATCTCCGGCGTGAAATTCCGGTTTAGATCTGTTCGTATTGATTAACCCAGCGCTTAATAATTGACCCACTTTATAAATGCCACCTAACTAAAAGTTTATTTTTAATTCTTGATGTTATATTAAATGGAGGTAAGGATTATGCAGAGGAACAGCAATCAATATTTGGTTTTATTAAGTTTTGTTGTCTTCGTTACCTCTGTTATTGGGTGCACAACACAGCCGAAGATTACGAAATCGAAATCTGGATTGCGACTATTGAAAATACAATTTTAGAATCGAAATAAATACCCGATGCTGTTCGACTTCTGCTGGAGCACCAGCTATCGTACATTTTTATATTTCAAGGAAAAATAAAAATCATACAAACAATTCCACATCAACTCAGCCATCTGGTTGAGGCCATAATCTAAGGAGATCGTCATGAAAGGTAATAAAGACATCATTCAGTTTCTCAATCGCCAACTCAAACACGAGTTAACTGCCGTTAACCAGTATTTTCTTCATGCCCGCATGTACAAAAACTGGGGTTCAATAGCTTGGGCAAGCACGAGTATGAGGAATCTATCGAGGAAATGAAGCACGCTGATCTACTGATAGAGCGCGTTTTGTTTCTAGAAGGTCTGCCTAATTTGCAGGAACTCGGCAAGCTGATGATCGGTGAGAAAGCCGAGGAGTGTGTGGCCTCTGATCTCAAGCTAGAATTGGGCGCACGCGAAAATCTGGTCGCTGGGATGACCGCTTGCGAAGGTGCTAACGATTACATTTCTCGCGAAATTTTTAAAAAAATTCTGGAAGACACCGAACAGCACATTGATTGGCTGGAAACCCAGTTGGACGTGATGCAGAAAGTAGGCATCCAGAATTGGCTACAAAGCCAGATGTAAATTGTTTTGAGTGGGGGGCTTAATTCCGATTTTGTTTATATCAGCAAGGGGTGTCCCCCATGAGTTTTTTGTTCTGAGCTTGTATAGACTCGCACCTACACTCGCGTGATTCAGCTATTTGTGGATCGTCGTTGAATTTATGCCAGCGCGAGACAATCACCAAAGGAAAAGTTAA
>JBKJQT010000036.1:0-4062 GCA_046593855.1 Candidatus Nitrotoga sp.
TTTGCCCATGCCAATTACCAGTAGTTTCTGCGGTATGCCGCTTTGTTCACCTATTGGCTGGCCATACTGCTGCACCAGTGTCTCCATAATAAAAGATTGTGCGCGCTGTACGGTCAGCTCTGCCAGTGCAGACATGCAGGTCATCACCTCCTCCAGATTGGCCAGTCCGCCCAGATCGCGCGTCACTAGCTTGAGCATGACGCGCTTGCGCAACCAGCGTAGCGCGCGTGACAGCGAATCTTCATTAGTTACGGGTGTGGTGGCTAGCCATGCCGTCATTTCTTCCCTAGTGCAAGGTTGATCATAGTGCGCACGCAGCCACGGCAGTAATTCGCTTTCGCTATCAAGCAGTCGCTGTGCATATCGGCTGCCACGCAGGGCGCGCTGTAAAACAGTGTCAAAATTAGCGGAAATGGGAGTGATTACTGTATTCATTGAGGGGGCTTAGGTTTAAACTGTTGATATTCTTTATGCTTCATTATAAATCTGCTATGCGTGCCTTGGTTTGTTTGTTTACATGGTTACTTGGCCATCCCATTTTATGTTGAGAGCTTGCTTGCGCTTTTGTGGGCGCTGCTGCAATCAATTAACACGATTCGTACTATTTGGTGCGGTGTTGTTGTTGTTCGCTGGCGGGGGAATATTATTGACATTGCGATACTGGATATTGCCCGATATTGAACGATATCACGACAACATCAGTGCTATGGTCAGTCACGTTGTCGGTCAGCCAGTGACTATTGGCAAGATTAAAGCAGACTGGCAGGGCATTCGCCCGCATCTCTTGTTCACCGACGTGCTTATTCTGGATAAACAGGGACAAACTTTGCTCGCATTGCAGCAAGTGGACAATGTGGTGTCGTGGATGACAGCTCTGACGGGTCAGTTACGTCTATATAGCCTGGAAATTCACCAGCCAGATCTATTAGTCAAGCGAGATGCGCAAGGCTTGTTGTATTTCGCTGGCATGAAAATGTCGAGTAATATTCCTGGCCAGCCTGCAGATCACGGGCTGGCGGATTGGTTGCTGCACCAAAAACATATTGTAGTTCATGACGCTCGCATCACGTGGCAGGACGAGCAGCGTGCTGCACCTCCGCTAATATTAAATCAAGTGAACATGCTCATTGAAAACAGTGGGCGTCGTCACAGTTTTTCGCTGCGAGCGCAACCTCCAGCGGAATTGTCTGCGCAACTGGATCTGCGAGGTAATTTTTTAGGTACCAGCTTTGACAACTTCAATGCTTGGCGCGGGGAGTTGTATACCCAGCTTGATTATGTTGATGTTGCCGCTTGGAATACGTGGTTAGCGTTACCCATTTCATCCAAACGTGGCATGGGGGCGTTACGCGGTTGGCTGGGTGTAGAGAGCGGAAAGATCAACCAGTTTACTGCTGATCTGGCGTTGGCTGACGTGCAGACAAAATTGGCTGATGATTTGCCGCTCCTCGATGTGATTAAGTTGCGCGGGCGTGTTGAATGGCACGAAGTGGCTCGAGGCTTTGAAATTTCCACGCGAAAATTATCATTGCAGATGAGTAATGATCTGGTGTTGCAGCCCATTGATTTATACATGCGTTTTGCAGATGCTACCGACGAACAACCTGCTAGTGGTGCGGTGCGCTTGAATACGCTGGATATTGACCGTTTCACAAGCTTGATGCATTTTCTGCCTTTGACTTCAAGTATGAAGCAACACCTAGCTAAATTCGCACCTCAGGGACGAATCTCCGATGTGCAGGCAAAATGGCGGGGTGATTTCGACAAGTTATTGGATTATGAGCTTAAGGCGCGTTTCGACGGACTATCCATACAGCGCGCCGGTAACATCCCAGGATTTACTCGATTGAGCGGCCAAGTGGATGGTAACGATTCCAGCGGTACACTGTCACTCAACACACACAATTCCGTGGTTGACGCGCCACTGATTATGCCGGAGCCTTTGGCATTTGATTCGCTCATTGCACAGTTGAGTTGGCAAAAGCATGACCGCGGGATGGAAGTCAAGTTTAATAAGGTGTCTATAGCTAACGCAGATCTTGCCGGTAATTTTTTTGGAAGCTATCAGTCACTCCCTCAAAGCCCGGGTCTGATTGACTTGACTGTTCGCCTGACGCGTGCCTCAGTGGGCCATACAGCTCGGTATATTCCCCTGGTTGCGTTGCATGGCGAAGCCCATAATTGGATACAAAATGCCTTAATCGACGGACAAGCAGATGATTTTAATCTGCGTCTAAAGGGTAATTTGAATGATTTTCCGTTTGATGGAAACCGTAATGGCTTGTTTCAGATCCGGGCGCGTGCAACTGGAGTGATAGTGGAGTACGCGAAAGGATGGCCTCGTGTGGAAAATGCCGTTGCGAAATTGGTGATTCAGGGTAAACGGCTTGAGGTGATTGTTCCGACTGCTATGACTGTGGGTGGGTCTCTGAAAAATATTAGTGTAGTTCTACCGGATATAAAAAGTCCTGGCCTGCTATTACAAGTGCGTGGTGAGTCGGAGGGCGAAACGAAGCATGGGCTGGATTTTATTCAGCAAAGTCCGGTGCGCGGGTATATCGCTGGGCTCACCGACAACTTTACGTCGAGTGGTATTGGCAATCTGAATCTACAGGTGGACATTCCATTGCGTGGTAGTAAGCCGCCAATGATTTCCGGCCGTTATCATTTTTTCGACAATGAAGTAAACTTGGGCCAAAGCGTTCCAATTTTACATAAAGTTAATGGCGACCTGCTGTTCAGTGAATCATCGGTACGTACGCAGAACGTCACTATGCAAGTTCTTGGAGGACCTGCCACCCTAACATTGCAGAGCAATAAAGGTAGCGCTGCAAATGCCAAAATAGTCGGTCGCGCAAATATAGATGCCCTGCGTGAGACAGCGCCGCATTCGTTGCTAAATTATCTGCATGGTAGTAGCGATTGGGAGTCAGAAATTACGGTTTTAAAAAAACAAATCAGTATGCAGTTCACTTCCAATTTGGTCGGGCTGGCATCTGATCTACCCGCGCCATTCGCAAAGCTTGCGAGCGAAATTATTCCGTTGCGTTTCGAAATGAATAGCATGACTCCGCAACAGGACTTGTTATCGGTGCAATATGGCAAACTCCTCAGCGCGAAATTTTTGCGTTGGGATGAGGGAGGCGAGCGGGTCATCAAGCGGGGCACGATAAACTTTGGCAATGTTGGCAAGTGGTTGGAAAAAGATGGTGTGTGGCTCGTCGGCACCATGCCGCAGTTATCGATGGAAGGTTGGGGAGCGCTGGCTAGCGCGTCGGAAGGGTTGACACCGGTCGGTATCGCAGGTGTCGACTTGCTGATCCAGAAGATCAGTGGGTATGGATATATGGCAGATGATCTTCGTATCATTGCACGCAATATTAATGGCACGATTGCTGCACAATTGGCAGCTAAGTCAATTAATGGCGAAGTGAGCTGGCAGCCGCAGGGTAACGGTAAGTTTGCTGCACGTTTGAAAAACCTGTCGCTGGAATTGGATCGGGATGAAAGTAGCAAAAAGAAGAGTATGGTGACTCAGTCTGTTGCTATTAAAAAAAATGTTTCTGGCATGAAACATCCCGCGCTCGACGTGGCTGTGAGTAGTCTCACACTGAATGGAAAGAATTTGGGCAAGCTAGAGTTATTGGCACAACAGCATGAGCGCGATTGGCTGTTGGAGCGCTTAATTATCACTAACCCAGATGGTGAGTTGACTGCGGATGGAAAATGGCAGATGGCCCCTAGTGGAGAACAGACTCAGATCAACCTCACGCTGAAAATCAGTGATGCGGGGAAAATTCTTGGCCGTTCTGGTTATCCAAATAGCGTGAAGGACGGCAGCGGAAAATTAGAAGGGACATTTTTTTGGCCCGGTGCGCCTGCTGAATTCAGCTATGCCACGCTGGATGGCTCACTTAAATTAAGTACCGGCAAAGGACAGTTTCTACAAATCGATCCGGGTTTCGGTAAGCTGCTCAGCATCTTGAGTCTGCAAGCGCTGCCTAAGCATATTGCATTGGATTTTACGGACGTGTTCAGCGCAGGTTTTAAGTTTGATAGTAT
>JBKJQT010000133.1:0-3364 GCA_046593855.1 Candidatus Nitrotoga sp.
TGAGCGTGCCAAGATGCTCAGTCGTTATATCTTGCGCCCACACTTGCGGCATCGTGGGGATTTCCGGCATCTCGGCTTCAAGCTGTGCAATCTCTTTTTTTAGATCAACAATTTTCATATTGCCATTTCCTTTTTCAATTGATTGCGTAGCCCCTTAACCTGCTCGGCAATACTGGCGCACTCGGATTGAGCGGCCTTGATAAGCGGTTCGGCAATTTCACGCTGTAGCTTTTCCCATGCGGTCAGTGGCGCGGTCGCTGCATTCTGCACGGCGGTCTTACGGCTTGCCGGTGGAAGCGCGGCACAAGTCCAAATATTTACCGGCTCAAAATAATCATGCTTCACGCGCACCCGATACTTGCCCTGTGCTGCGGCTGCAATTGAAGCCAGCACCAGCAAGGCGGGCAACTCAAGCGGTGTTTCGGTAGATTCAGCCAAGCCACTGACGAAGTTTTGCACGCTATCGGGAAACACATCATCCGGCCAGAGTGGAAGTCTTGCCGTTGTCAGACTAACAGGGGCTTGCCAGTCGCTTGTATGACCTGTGGCTGTTGTAGCAAGCCACTCGTCCGGCGCGGGTGTGGTGTTTTCCTTTACTACCTTTTGAAATTCGGTAATCAAGTTCACCATATCCATGCCAGTATCGGGCATGGGCGCGAACTCATCCCATTCCATTACAGCAGCCTTAATCTGAGCTGAAATCCAGTCACAAACATCACCGGCATCTGGTAAATCAGGCAAGCGGACAATTTGCACGGTGGGCGGATTAGAAAAGCTCGCCAGGATTGCGCATACGGCCTTTGCGTAATGCTCGCCTGCCTCATCCTTGTCAGGCAGTACAAAAACGCGCTCACGGCCTTCTAGTGGCTTCCAATCTGTTTTGCTCGTTGCATTGCTTCCGCCTTGTGATGAAATAGCCACCAGCCCCATGGAATGCAGTGCAGCGGCGCATTTTTCACCCTCAACAATGAACACCGCATGGGAAACGTCAGCCTTGGCCAGCACATCCAAGCCAAACAGTGGACGCGGCTCAATAACACCCGATTGCCAGCCTTCACCGTTTCGATTGAAGTATGGGATTATCTCTTTCGAAATTTTTCCCTCTTTCGTTTTACCGCCTTGGAAGCGGGCAACATGGCCGATGATCTCACCTTGGGCATTGTGATAATCCCAAACATAACGGCGTATCTTGTTGTTGAAAAACTCAGGTATGCCACTCATGCCAGCCCCCAATCTTTTGCCAGCTTGTCCAGAGCATCGGTAAAACTCAGGCCATCGCGTAGCTGAATGAAGGCGATAATGTCTCTACCCTTCGCGCCACAACTAAAGCAAGTGAATGCGCCGGTTTCCAGATTCACCCGAAAGCTGCCAGCGGTCTTGTCATCATGGAAACAACACAAGCCACCAACATGCCAGCCACCCCCACGGGGTAGCGGCATGGCGGGCAACTCGGCGCGGAAAAACTCAGCCGGTGGAATGCTGCCCTTCACATCTTGAAGTAACCGTACAGATGTTTTCATATTGCTGCCTCCGTGCTACCCTTCGTTTTGTCGGTTCTTTGTCTATCGGTTCCGGCTGCTCTGTCGGCTGGGGCGCTCTCAACCGCTCCAGCCTCCAACACGTAACACGCCACGCGGTGAATTTCTCCGCAGTCACTCTCCCGATCAATTTTCAACGTCTGGATTTTTTCGCTATGCTTTCTCAGTTCCATAACACGGGCGACGGGGTGCATTACGTCAAGAACCTTGCGTGCGGTTAGAGTGTCAAGCGGTCGAATACGCAAAAACTCAAGAATGCGATTGCGCTGGGCGGTTGCTGTATTTGGATAAGTGAAAGCGGCCATTATTTGCCCCCTTGCTGAGCGTCTACCCATTGGAAGAACTTGGCTTCATCAATCAGCAGTTTTCGGCCAATACGAACCAGCGCAACATCCAGTCCGTTGCCTTTGATAGTACCCTTGGAAGTCTTGCGATTCTCTGAGAGAAAAACCAGATTGCGGATTGCGCCTTGTGTGAAGGCTTGATGCTTGTCTGCGAATTGGCGGACAGTAAGCAAGGTGCGCGGTTGCGGAGGTAAATCAGGATAAGCGGCTTTGATACATTCTGAAACAATGCTTTTTTGCATTGTGATTCCTTTCCGTTGTTATTGAAAACGCCACGGTGTTACTGTGGACGGTAGGACTTTATACTGTGCTTGTAGCGGAATTATCCCGCTATCTTTAGTCTCTGCTCATTAGGTTTACTCTCGGTTTACTCTCGGCTTACTTTCGGCTTTTATTCCATGTTTCCAAAGCTTTTCCACAAGCAAGAATATCGTATTCCTTCTCTTTGCCTGTGGCTGTTACCCACAAAACGGAATTATTTTTCTTATTAGACTCCCGCAAAGTTTCCGGATGTTCGCCACTATCTGCCCACGCTTGAAGCTTGACCATAACTTCTTTCGCTGTTGCGCGTCTTTTTATTGCCTGCTCAATTTCCCAAGCCGCTTTGACTGCCAGCTTTCCAATTCAACCGGTGACAATATGCCAGGCGGCTGTAATTGTTTTTGCTCGCCCTCGCCGGTTTTTTGGCCGGTGTCCGGTATCGCTTCGGATGATAGAGCGCCAGCCCACACTTTCGGTTTCTGCGCCAGTGCCACAAGTTCAGGCATATCCCACGGGGTAGACAGAGACAATGCCCATGTTACGAAGTCGGCTAGACGTATAGAATGTGAAAAACGTCCATTCGGTTGCTGCATCTTAGCCTTCAGCAATCGTTGCCGTTTTATGAATAGCTCCCATGTCTCCTCGTTGGGGAAGCTACTCATCTGGATATGCGATTTCCCGCCCTTACCGTCGTTGGAGAAGGCCAAGGAATCTGGATCAAGATTGCACGAAAGAGCACAAGCCTGCCAAAGTTCAACTGCTGGCATGTCCCGCCAGAATTCCCAATCTGGCATTTCGTGTGTTGCCCAAACTTCACGCCGCCCACTCCATGCCCCCCCACTACCCTTTGGCGTAATTGCCCCTTCGAGACGTTGTCTGCGAGCTTCTAATATTTCTTCAGCCGAATGCACATCTTTCGGCTCTGGTTGTTTCGGCTGGGCCTCACCCGCAACAGTAGCCAGTACAACATACTCGTCTTGTGGAAAGCCATCAAAAACAATTTTCACTTGATTGGGCGAAATATGAGGAGACAGATTTAGTTCTCTATCGCCGGGGCGCTCGATAGGAACATCATCCCCGAGTTCGCCCGGGTATTTTGCAAAACGTTTGCGCCCCATCACGTTACCGAAAACGGCTCTTAAATCGTCAAGCCAAACAAAGACGGATGAGGGCAGTTTTTCAATTGCTTGTATTCTCCAAGCCTCAGCGTTCAGGTTTTTG
>JBKJQT010000203.1:0-2980 GCA_046593855.1 Candidatus Nitrotoga sp.
ATCAGGTTTATGGCATCGCCGTCCGGCACAGCAATGCCCGCAACATTCACAGCATTGACCGGCGCACCCCAACGCTCCAGCAGGTCAAGCGACCTATCCACCTCTGAGCGTGGTACAACCACCAGCTTGACAACAAGTCGGCTTTTTTGGTTTTCTACACGCAACACACGAAAATCGAAATAAATTTGCTCAGCTTTGAATGGGGTATGGCGATCCATTTCGAAACCTAGCACTTGACGCAGATTCTTAGCTGCCGCCAGAGGCAGTTCGACCTGTTTGACTAGGCATTGGGTATCAGTGAGGCACAACGCAACCTGCTCATCGCGTTTATGTAGCTTGCTAAAAAGTGCCTGAAAGGCAATGCTTTGAGTGTCATGATCGCCAGATTGCCTATCGACTCGACCCTGTACGGTCAAGCTGTCTTTCAGCCAGCGCCGCATTATAACGGCCTGAGGAGTAACTTCTATCAGCAGTCCCTTAGCGGCGTTTGCACTGGATTGCCGCAACCATTGCGGTACGAGCATAATGAGCTCACCCGACCACCAACGCCAAAAGTGCCCAAGCGGAGAGTTTTTGTCAAAAGTAAAGCGCGACTGGCGCGCAGTTTGAATTTTATTTGTCATGTAAAACTACAGTGCGTATGTAGCGTTCCTCTCATCCTGGCGAAGAGAGGCTTAAGAGTAATGTGTTCTGCCTTAATGACAGAAGAAGCGCATGATAATCAATTGTTACTATAATTCGCTCTGTCTTTGTCAGCATCTGGTTATTCTAGGATGCAGTCATCAGGTACATGGATACGCAACGACGCATCCAAAGTTTGGTTGGAGTTAGCTAGTTATCGTTAAGTTCAATCAAAGCTTTATGCTTATTAAAAAAAATTTAGAATAATTCATTCATCATGGCTCTGTCATTTGAATTTTTCGCCTGAACTTCAAATAGCTTCAGAAAGCTTACGTTGATAATGGATATACAACATTTCATATTGGAATGTTTGAGTAAACATTAATTTTGATGGAAATTGCGCGATCAGCTCTCTTACTCATCGCTCCGCGCAAATGGAAAGTGGATTAATCGCGCACAATCTATTAGTTAATAGCTGCTTGTTCTGCCACGATCGGCTTTGGAGTCGCTTCCCCCTCCTTCCAGGAAAAAAAAACGAACTTACGAACGGTGCCTTGATCAACTTTTACCACAGTTTCACGTATAAACATTGTACCATCTGGCAATGCCGCCTCGGCGCGAACACTATACACGGAACCGTCATCACCCGCCACAGCAGCGGCAGCAGGCGCAAACGGCGGGGGCGGTAAATTTTTGAGCAAGGCCTCCTGACGTGCCAATAGATAAGCGTCAACCAGCGTTACATTCGCACCGGGTAGTGCAAGCAAAACTTTTCTCGGCGCAATGGCTGCATTTATCCCCGCCTGATGTGAATCTACAGTCAGTGCATCTGCCAGATTTGCGTATAACTCTGGAGTCATGCCCAATACCCGCTGTAATTCATTAATCGTTTCAAACGGTGCATTAGCCGGGCGGTATTTAAGCCCAGCAGCTTTGTATTCCGCAACCTCAGCACCTTTAGGGCGCGGCAAATCATCACCGTCACGCCAATCTACAATAGCATCCAGCAGGACATTGCTTTCTTCATCGTTAAGACCGACACTTTTTAACAAGCCCTTCAGCAAATCGTCTGATGCACTGTTAATGTCAATCTTACCGGATACATCCAGGAGCGTGATGTTGAGTTTGGCACCCCCGAATTCCCACTGATGCGGCACGCCATCGCCCTTCCATCGCTGCAGATCGGTGGCCGGCTTGAACATTTCGTAGAACGCACGCTGCATACCACCATCAGCCACCGCCTGGGCGCGTGCTGCAGCTGCTAAATTTTGGGCTAGCAGCATATCAGTACGCATGCTGAAAGCGAAACTGGCAGCAATCACCGTCAACAGTGTGGTTGCCCACAACACCAGCACCAATGCAATACCATGTTGATGTTTTTTGTTGAACACGGCTTTCATTCACTCACGCATCGATTGGTGGCGCTGTCCCACACACAGCCAGTATCAGAACCGATCAACGGTGCTACCACTAAATCCGGCCAAACGCGGCCATTACTGAATTTGACCCGAACACGAATCAGGTAGGGTAACCGCTGTTGAGTATCCCGACTTCCCCACTGGTCCCGCCACTGCGGTTCGGCATCTTTGGTGTCAGCACCAAAATAGGTGAAGCTTAATTCCTCCACATGATCCGCCAGCACGATTTTTTCTGCTTTCTCCAGTGCGGTAAAATCAACACTGTCTGCATCTGGTATAGCACGCCGCATTACCAGTTGGCTAACGTCATTATCCTGCACCAACTCCAGGCTAATTAGAAATAAACCACCGGTACCCAATCGCACAGCAATCGGAGCCACCAGCTTAACACTGTCTGGCTGACCAATGAATGCCAGATTCAGATCTGCTTTTTTCTTCCAGTGAAATGGAGTTACCTGGCTTAATTCACGCCGCAAAAATCCTTGCAGTAAAGCCAAATGTGTCGAATTTTCAGCACGCATCTCGCCGGCATCCCAGCTGCGTGCGCCTAGACGCATACCACCAAACAGCAAGGCCAGAATAAAACCGAGCAAAGACATGGCGATTAGAAGTTCCAGCAAGGTGAAGCCGGTAATTCTGTGTTTGTCTTGGTTCACAACGCCACTCCATTCACCAGTCGCAGTGTTTTAAGACTGGCCGAGCGCGGCTGATTACTGCCGCCCCATAGCACCTGGATTTCCACTTCTAGCAGTGACACGGGCAAAATCGGCACTGGCAATCCAGTCTGGTCGCTCGATTGTGTCGGAGCCACCAGATAGGGTCGAATACTGACATGCCAACGGTAAACGGCATCAAATTCGCCATTGCCCTCACTTACTTTCAGCGGCGTCTCGATGCCAACCGATGCTAACTTACTTTGACCCAGCAACACTGCTTGCTGG
>JBKJQT010000082.1:0-5464 GCA_046593855.1 Candidatus Nitrotoga sp.
GTAAATGGTGATCCGAAACTGATCGGGTCAGCGAAAACAACGAAAAAATGATCTTTGCTGTGTCAGTGCATCATTTGTACTTGGCTTGGCGGGGGAGTTTTGCAAGAGGCTCAAATGAGTGATTATTTACCCCACTTGATAACGAACATAAAAGAATGTGCTCAACATGACCTTACATGAATCAATAGACGTAATCAAACGTGGTTGCGACGAGTTGTTGTTGGAAACTGAATTAAATCACAAATTGGTACTGGGTCGTCCTTTGCGTATCAAGGCCGGGTTTGATCCAACCGCACCGGATTTGCATCTGGGGCATACTGTATTGCTCAATAAAATGCGGCAGTTACAGGAGCTTGGTCACCATGCGCTATTTTTGATTGGCGATTTTACCGGCATGATAGGCGATCCGACTGGCAAAAATACAACTCGCCCCCCGCTATCACGCGAACAGGTATTAGAAAATGCACAAAGTTACCGTGAGCAAGTATTCAAGGTGCTGGATCCAGATAAAACCGAAATTGTTTTTAATTCTACTTGGATGGACAAATTTAGCGCGGCTGACTTAATTAAGCTAGCAGCTACCCATACTGTTGCGCGTATGCTGGAGCGCGATGATTTCGGCAAACGCTACAAGAACAGTCAGGCAATCGCTATCCATGAATTTATTTATCCTCTGATACAGGGTTACGATTCAGTGGCGCTTAAAGCTGACCTAGAATTAGGTGGTTCAGATCAAAAATTCAACCTGCTCATGGGACGTGAACTACAAAAACATTACAGCCAGCCTCCGCAGTGCGTGCTTACCATGCCATTATTATTAGGGTTGGATGGGGTAAACAAGATGTCCAAGTCCCTTGGTAATTATATTGGCATCACCGAGTCGCCGCAGGAAATGTTCGGCAAGTTAATGTCTGTTTCAGACAAATTAATGTGGCGTTATCTGGAATTGCTGTCATTTGAGTCTATGAGTACCATTGCCAAATGGCGTGCAGAGGTAGAGCAAGAACGTAATCCGCGCGATATTAAAGTGTTGCTGGCGCAAGAAATAGTTACGCGCTTCCATAGCCGAGCCGCATCCGAAAAGGCATTAGTTGAATTCGAGGCGCGTTTTAAACAAGGCGTACTACCGGAAGATATGCCAGAAGTAACGGTTTCCGCTAATACAGGGATTATCGGTATTGCTCAATTACTCAAGCAGGCCGGGTTGGTAGAAAGCACATCGGAAGCCCTGCGTATGATTACTCAGGGAGCAGTAAAGCTGGATGGCGAACGGGTAATCGACAAAGCCCTGCAACTACAAACGGGGGTAGTGGTGGTGGCTCAGGTAGGCAAGCGCAAATTTGGGCGAGTAACGGTGAACTAGACTAAGTTAGTTATTTGAAAGTTTAATTTCAGTTTGGTTTAGTCTGCCTGCGTTCAATGCTGATGCCTACCATGCGACTGTCACGTATGGCATTTAATTTGGCAACGCTAACTTTGACCCATGGCACGTCGAAGTCGATAAGCAGAATCTGGGCAATGCGTTCGGCCAGTGCTTCTAGCAGGTTGAAGTGGTGATTGCTTAGCGCGCTTTGGATGTGACGCACAATTTCGGAGTAATCAAGTGCATCGTGTATATCGTCACTCTGACAGGCGCGAGCATTTGGCAAGGCAATCTCCATATCTAGCTGCAGAGTTTGCGGAACGCGCTTCTCCCATTCGTATACACCAATGAGCGTTTCAACTTTGAGTTCGCGTAGAAAAATAATATCCATGAAAAAGCTATCTGAGTTTGATTGGCTTGGCGTCTGCTTGTTCTAACAAATTAAAAAAGAGTTTGCCACTAGCTCATTTTAAGGTATTTCAAATGAAAATCTTGGGTTTTATTGTGTGTGCTTATTTATTGGGTTCAATTTCTTTCGCGGTGATAATGAGCCGATTGTTTGCATTGCCCGATCCACGCACTTACGGTTCGCTTAATCCGGGCGCGACCAATGTGCTACGTAGTGGCAATAAATGGGCTGCAATATTGACATTGTTGGGTGATGCAGCGAAGGGCTGGCTGGCAGTGTGGGTGGCTCAACATTTTGAGCCACAGGATGGCGATTCGCTGCTGATTGCAGCAGTGGCGCTTGCAGTATTTCTTGGCCACCTTTTTCCTATTTTCCTGCGCTTCCAAGGCGGCAAAGGCGTGGCTACTGCATTTGGTGTGCTGCTGGCGCTTAATGTGTGGTTGGGATTGGCGGTATTGGCAACTTGGATATTGGTGGTATTGATATTCCGCCTATCTTCACTGGCAGCATTGCTGGCGGCCGTGGGTGCGCCTATCTATGCTATGGCATTGGCCTTGCCGTCTGAATATGTACTCACGTTGGTGGGGATCTCATTATTGTTGTTCTGGCGTCACAAGAGCAACATTCAGAATTTATTAGCAGGCAAGGAAAGCCGCATTGTTAAGAAGAAAGATAGTCATTTTGAATAGTTCAATTGTTGCAAGTCCCAGCGCGGCTTGACGTTGAAACAGTAATCGCTTTTCGCCTCTTGCTCCTGCAGGCGTAACGCGGCGGCAAAGGCGATCATGGCACCGTTATCAGTGCAAAATTCAAGATCAGGATAAAACACTCGAAAGCCGCTTTTGCTAGTCGCTTCGTTTAGTTGTGCACGAAGATGTTGGTTTGCACCTACCCCGCCGGCGATCACTAATTGATTCAGTCCAGTTTGTTTTAGTGCAGCCAACGACTTGGTGATCAGCACTTCCACGATCGCCTCTTGCGTTGCATAGGCAATGTCGGCCCGAATTTGTTCATCTAGTGTGTGTCGACGAGTTAGGGTTAGTACTGCGGTCTTCAGTCCGCTGAAGCTGAAATCCAAATTGCCGCTATGTTGCATAGGGCGTGGCAAATGGAAATGACTGGGCCGACCTTGATTAGCCAGTTTAGCCAGTTCGGGGCCTCCTGGGTAGCAAAGACCAAGAAGCTTGGCACTCTTATCGAAAGCTTCACCAGCGGCATCGTCCAATGTTTCTCCTAATAAAGTATATTTACCCACACCCTCCACGCGCATAAGTTGGGTATGTCCGCCGGAAACTAATAGCGCGATGAAAGGAAATTTCAGTGTGGAATCGGATAACAGTGGGGATAACAAATGTCCTTCCAAATGGTGGATGCCAATGGCCAGAATATTCAGTGAATACGCCAGCGAACAAGCGATACTTGCGCCTACTAATAATGCACCCGACAAACCCGGGCCTTGGGTATACGCAATGGCGTTCAAATCTTGCAAGCAACATTCAGCTTCATCTGCTACCAAACGTATCAAGGGGAGCATGCGACGGATGTGATCGCGTGACGCCAGTTCCGGCACTACGCCGCCGTATTCATTATGCATGGCCACTTGTGTATGCAGTGCATGAGCTAGCAATCCACGCTCGGAGTGATATATGGCGACACCGGTTTCATCGCACGAGCTTTCAATACCCAAAATCAGTTTCATAGTGACAATTATTTATAATGAGGACATATTGTAGCGTTTACGTGACCCAGTAATATCCGCCAAATTGCAAAAGATGTATCAATCCTGGCTGGAACTACCGAATTAATTATCTGAATCTCCATGTTCGGGCTGGTACTTGACACTGGCACTTGAAAAAAGTCAGATGGACTAATTGCGAGATCACTTCTGAGTATTTGGGAGAACCGCTATTATTGCATCTATATGTGTATACAACACGTTGTTCGCTAACTTGGTTTTGAATTTGAAGATAATGACTGCACATAAATTATCACTGTCAGTGCAATATGCGGTGGGAGGGATGAATCTGCCCACACGTCAGCAATTCCGCCGTTGGATAAAGACGGCTTTGCAACGCGATGTGCAAATCGTGCTGCGTATCGTCGACGAAATAGAAGGGCGTGCGCTGAACAAAAAATTTCGTGGCAAGGATTCCGCTACTAACGTGCTTACGTTTGTGTACGCAGATACCGACCAGTTGCCTAATAATGCCGATTTACTGTATGGCGATATCGTGATCTGTGCGCCGATGGTAGAACAAGAAGCACGCGAGCAACGCAAAGATTTGCGAGCGCACTACGCTCACCTCGCTCTCCATGCCGCCCTGCATTTGCAAGGGTATGACCACGAAAATGAACAAGATGCCGTCGCAATGGAAGCGCTGGAAACTAAGTTACTGGCAAAATTAGGGTATGTTGATCCTTACAAAAATATAGAATAACGAGGCTTGATTCAAAGCAGCTTAAGAAGTAAGCCACGTAGCGCATGCGCCCGTACAGCTGTAACAAGTTTGTTCCCGGCCAACGTGATAAAATGCACGCCTTCCCTTTTCACTGACCTATTGGAAATCCGTCATGTTCTCTAGCAAAAACACTATTGCTCACACCGACCCCGAATTATGGGCAGCAATCCAAGATGAAAATCGCCGACAGGAGGATCATATTGAGCTGATCGCTTCAGAAAATTACACCAGCCCGGCAGTGATGGAGGCGCAGGGCAGCAAGCTAACCAACAAGTATGCCGAAGGGTATCCCGGAAAGCGATACTACGGCGGCTGCGAATACGTGGATGTGGCGGAACAGCTGGCAATTGATCGCGTAAAGGCTTTGTTCGGTGCTGAGTATGCCAATGTGCAGCCACATTCCGGCTCGCAAGCCAATCAGGCGGTATACATGTCGGTGCTCAAACCGGGCGACACCATCCTCGGCATGTCGCTGGCGCATGGCGGCCATCTAACTCATGGCGCCTCGGTGAATCTGAGTGGCAAGCTGTATCATGCCGTTGTTTACGGCCTCAACGAAAAAGAAGAGATTGACTACGACTCAGTGGAAAAGCTGGCTCAGGAACATAAGCCCAAGATGATCGTTGCCGGTGCTTCCGCCTATGCGCTAGTGATCGACTGGAAACGCTTCCGCGCCATCGCCGACAGCGTGGGGGCATATTTGTTCGTGGACATGGCTCATTACGCCGGGCTGGTGGCGGCGGGTTATTATCCCAATCCGGTGGGCATCGCTGATTTTGTCACCAGCACCACTCATAAGACTTTGCGCGGCCCACGGGGCGGCATAATCCTGGCTAAGGCGGAATTTGAAAAAGTGCTTAATTCCGCGATATTCCCTGGCATACAGGGCGGTCCATTGATGCATGTAATCGCCGCCAAAGCCGTGGCTTTTAAGGAGGCAATGTGCAAGGATTTCAAGGAATGCCAGAAACAGGTGATTGATAATGCCCGTGTAATGGCTAAGGTGTTACAGGAACGCGGCTTGCGCATTGTGTCCGGACGCACCGACTGTCACATGTTCTTGGTGGATCTGCAATCCAAGCACATTACCGGCAAGGACGCCGAAGCGGCGCTGGGACGTGCGCATATCACAGTGAACAAGAACGCCATCCCTAACGACCCACAAAAACCGTTCGTTACCAGCGGTATTCGCATCGGTAGTCCGGCGATGACTACGCGCGGCTTTAAAGAATT
>JBKJQT010000110.1:0-6866 GCA_046593855.1 Candidatus Nitrotoga sp.
CTGCTAAACGCAGGCGCGGTACAGCCTTCGAGGTAAGAGACTGAAGCCCCCTCCTCAGCGACGATCAACGTCCGCTCAAATTGACCTGATTCCTCAGTGTTGATACGGAAATAGGTCGATAAATCCATCGGACATTTAACCCCTTTGGGGATGTAACAGAACGAGCCGTCGGTAAATACCGCCGAGTTGAGCGCGGCATAAAAATTATCGCTGGATGGAATCACGGTACCGAGATATTTTTTCACCAGCTCAGGATGATTAAGCACAGCCTCTGACATTGAACAGAAAATGACTCCAACCTCGGCAAGTTTATGCTTGTAAGTAGTAGCCACCGACACACTGTCAAAAATGACATCAACCGCAACGCCAGCAAGCGCCATGCGCTCATGTAACGGCACGCCAAGCTTTTCGAACGTCCGTAACAATTCAGGATCGACCTCGTCCATGCTTTTCAATTTCGGCTTTTGCTTCGGCGCAGCATAGTAACTGATCGCCTGAAAATCGATCTTCGGATAATGAACATTGGGCCACGCAGGTTCTTCCATCTTGAGCCAAGCTTCGTAGGATTTGAGACGGAACTCAAGCAGCCACTCGGGTTCTTTTTTCTTGGCCGAAATCATCCGGATGGTATCTGCATTCAATCCCTTCGGCGCAACATCAGACTCGATGCTAGTGACGAAACCATGTTTATATGGCTGGTTGACGAGGTTTTGCAGCGTTGCACTCATTGTGTTACCTCCGAGAAATCATCAAGGTCGAAGAAAAAAGCTTGCCATGGTTACATAAGGCAATTAAACAGTTACGCCTTACTACTATGAATTTTGAACTATGGACTTTGCCGCCTCACCTGTGAGGTTGAAGCTCTCACCACAGCCGCACATGCTGCCAACATTGGGATTATCAAATTTAAACATCTGCTTAAGTCCTTCGGTCACAAAATCTAAACGCGAGCCGTTAATGTAGGACAGGGTATGGCCATTAAAGACAACCTTGGCGTTATACGCTTCGAACATATGATCTCCCACAAGCACTTCATCGGCATAGTCATAGGTGTAAGCATAGCCGGAGCAGCCCACTTTTTTGACGCCGATGCGAAGAGCAAGGCCTTTCCCACGCTTTGAGAGCTGAGTTTGGATCTGTTTTGCTGCACTTTCAGTTAATGTAATCGCCATTATTTAACTCCTAATATTAGCCGAAGCGAACATCGAGTAAAGGCCAAGGAAAATCTCTAAGCCAATCTCCATTATTATTTTCTGTATCCAATCGTCATTAAACCGTAATTCTCAAACCATCGATTCAATTTGGATTTTAAAGATGCGCCTAATTAAATTTTAGATCCAGATCACATCGGAACAAGCGCTGGTCTAGCCCTGCTTTTGCTAATACTTACCGTTTTCACTTCCGACTTGAGTTTAGTGGCAGCGTCGACCAAGTTCTGCAAACTTACCCCAGCCATGTAGCCATATAAAGCATCGTTAAGTCCCATCCATAAATCATGTGTAATACATTGTTTCTCGGCATGGCAGTTAGCCTTTCCACCACATCGTGTAGCATCCACTACCTCATCCACCGCCACGACGATGTCGGCGACTGAGATTTGTGCACTTGAACGGGCTAGATAATATCCACCACCCGGACCGCGCACTGCCACTACAATATTGCGCTTACGTAACTTACCGAACAGCTGCTCAAGGTAAGACTGTGAAATTTTTTGACGCTCACTAATGCTGGACAGTGTTACCGGGCTGCATCCGCCATGTAACGCCAGATCAGCCATTGCCATCACGGCAAAACGTCCTTTAGTGGTAAGCCGCATGATTTCTCCCTGAGTTTACATCGCACAAGATCAGCATTTTTATCTGTAATTTATGCCGACGTGAACTAGCTATTTATATTTTATAAATAGCCGCATGATCATCACGCAAAATTTATGAAATCCTTAACGAGGATAATAAAATACCCAACCAATTTAGTCAACTAATAACGTTAGTCAACAATTTTATTCAGGTAATTGGGATCAAACTTGTCAGCGGTGGCACGTTCCTCTTCGATGTTCACACCCATCTTTTCCAGTTGCTCCAGGATAAGATTGATGCGTTTATCTACCACCATGCCATGCCCTAACAAGCCGTGGATAGCTTGAGCCAGCGGATCATTCTGGTCATTGCTGATGCCATAAGCATTGAAACCCGGTCTCTTTGTCGCCTCATCAAGGATGCGCGCCGGAATCCCGGCAGCCGTTGCTCCCATCGGTACATTCTTCACCACCACGGCATTGGAGCCTATCTTAGCTCCATCGCCGACGGTAATAGGGCCCAATATTTTGGCGCCGGCCCCAACTACAACACCATTACCCAACGTGGGATGACGTTTACCCTCTTTCCATGAAGTTCCGCCCAGCGTTACGCCATGATACAAAGTACAATCATCACCGATTTCGGCGGTTTCACCGATCACCACACCCATGCCATGATCAATGAAAAACCGCCGTCCAATGGTTGCCCCCGGATGAATCTCGATGCCGGTCACAAATCGGCCCAAGTGAGACAGAAAGCGCGCCAACCATTTAAACTTTGCATACCAGAGCCAATGTGCCATTCGATGTATCACGCGCGCATGAAATCCCGGGTAGCAGGTTATTACCTCAAATACACTGCGCGCTGCAGGATCGCGCGCAAATACGCTGTCTATATCTTCTTTAATAGATTGGAACATCAGGGCACCTAAATTTACTCACTCAATTTATTTTTGTTTTGATCGTCGAGTTTTTGTTGCGTATTGTACTCAGTCGTGACTGTCAAAATACCCCGCAGAATGTTCACTTCCTCAGGCTCAAGCCGTGCACGTGCATACAAACGGCGCAATTTTTGCATCAGTTTAGTCGATTGCTTATCCCGTAAAAAACCAATTTCGGTAAGAGTATCTTCCAAGTGCCGGAAAAATCTTTCCACCTGTTCCGCCGATGCCGGATTCAGTTCAGGCGGAGCATATTCTCCCTGCCCCGCAGCCAGGCGCAGCTCATAGCCTATCAGTTGCACCGCAGCCGCCAGATTAAGCGACGTATAAGATGGGCTGGCCGGAATGCGCACAATGAAATGACAGCGCGCCAACTCATTATTGGTCAAACCGGACATTTCGGTACCAAACAGAAGCGCCACAGGTTGCTGCGTAGCCTGCTGCACCATTAGTGGCATCGCAGCACGCGGGGTGAACACTTCTTGCGAAATGTAACGTGCACGTGCTGACATTCCCGCCACCAGAACCACGCCTTGCAACGCTTCGTCCAACGAACCACACACGACTGCGTTTTGCAGCACATCTGCCGCGCTGGCAGCCATCGCATCCGCTTGCTGGTCAGGGAAACGATGTGGATTAATCAAATATAAACTCTGCAGTCCCATGGTCTTCATCGCGCGTGCAGCCGCACCAATATTGCCTGGATGAGTGGTATGACTCAGTACCACACGTACATTATTTAAAATCTCTGGTTTATCCAAAATGCAATTCACACTAAAATACGCCATCGGAACAATCCGACTGCTCATTAAAAAGGTTCGTTATGCATCCCATGCTCACCATCGCGGTGAAAGCCGCGCGTCGCGCCGGCAACTTGATCCATCGTGCCGCCGATAATCTCGACCACCTCACCGTCACCAAAAAATCTCACTCCGATTATGTCAGCGAGGTGGATCGCGCAGCCGAGCAAGCCATCATCACAACCTTGCTGGATGCCTACCCAAAACACGCAATTCTAGCAGAAGAGAGTGGTGCCCGAGGCGACTCGGAATATGTTTGGATCATCGACCCGCTCGATGGCACCACTAACTTCTTGCACGGTTTTCAGCAATACGCGGTGTCCATTGCATTACAGCACAATGGCGTATTGACCCAGGCAGTAATATATGACCCCACCAAAAATGACCTGTTCACCGCCACGCGTGGCAGCGGTGCTTATATCAATGACCGACGTCTGCGTGTAAGCAAGCGCATCGAACTGGCCGACTGCCTGATAGGCACCGGGTTTCCTTACACCAAGTTTGAGCATCTGGATGCCTACATGAACATCTTGCGCGACATGATGCAAAAAACCTCCGGCCTGCGTCGGCCCGGCTCTGCCGCACTTGATCTCGCCTACACGGCAGCGGGGCGCTATGATGGTTTCTTTGAAATTGGCCTTAAACCCTGGGACATCGCCGCGGGATGTTTGCTGATTACAGAAGCGGGCGGCTTGGTGGGAGACATGCAAGGCAACGATACCTTCCTCGAAAGCGGCAACCTTTGTGCAGGTAACCCCAAGGTGTTCGCGCAGATGCTGCAAGTAATTGCTCCGCATCTGACGGAGGGGTTGAAATCCAGCAACTCATAATTAGTCGTCCCTGAAAACCCCCAACTATACCCAGCGGCCATAATATGTGGATGGCCGCTTGAATTTTGTTGGTGCCTCAAGTGCCGTAACAGTTGCCAACCTGGGTGCAATACACCCAACACACAAGAAACTAAATAATTAGTAGTTTACGTAGACGACTGTGCATGAAGCTCGCGAAAAATTTGCTCGGTTGTGTACCTGACCGAGTAGTTGGATTTGCACAAACCTGCTGTAAGATTATTAATGTCCAGGTCGTCCGACTATGCCGGGACTAAAGCCAACGCTGCTGGTTCCACCGGATGTACCAGGGAGACCCATTACAGCGGATGTTCCCGATGGATCAACTACACGGGTCGAACCAGAGGGATCAATTACACCAAATGTATCAGAAATACTCATTCCTCCCGATGGGTTAACGGTGCTGTTTCTTTCGGATGTCCCAGACTTTTTATTCATTCCATCTCCAGGATCTTCTTGGGGATCAGCTTGAACTAAGGTAGTACCCATTACACAACAGGACACAATTGCTAGGTTCATAAAAAAATTTATCATGGATAACTCCTTCATATTTGTATTTGGCAAAATATTAATGAGACAAGGTAGCGTGTTGATACTTTAATTTACGTATAAGTAAGTCTGATTAACAATCCAAATTGCACCATATCAAACGCTTTCAAAATATTCTGTGCGTTACCCGACATTAAAGATGGCGCGCGCTTGCGGTATTCTGAGAACTAAACCAATTTCTTCAACTGATATAATTTTTCCAGCGCCTCCCTCGGGCTAAGTTCATCGGGTGTAATGTCACGCAATGAGGTCACCACCGGATGTTCTGGCAGTTCAGGCAGGTCCGGCACGGCGCTGTACAAATCACCCTGCGGATTTTGTGCCGCGCTATTCTGTTCCAGTATCTGCAATTGTTTTCGCGCGATTTTAATTACGCTCCTCGGCACCCCCGCCAGAGCAGCGACCTGTAACCCATAGCTCTGGCTTGCCGCGCCTTCGCTCACGCTGTGCAAAAACACGATGCTGTGCTTGTGTTCAATGGCGGCGAGATGGACATTGGCAAGCTGAGTATACTCATCGGCAAGTCGGGTCAATTCGAAGTAATGGGTGGCGAACAGGATGTGGCTACAATTTTCTTCCAGCAAATGACGTGCGATGGCATAAGCCAACGCCAAGCCATCGAAAGTGGAAGTGCCGCGTCCGATTTCATCTACTAGAACTAAACTATTCTCGGTCGCGTTGTGCAGGATGTTGGCCGCTTCCGTCATCTCTACCATGAAGGTGGAACGGCCGCTGGCGAGGTCATCCGAAGCACCGATGCGCGTAAAAATCTGGTCAATTTCGCCCAGTACGACTTCATCTGCCGGAACGAAGCTGCCACAGTGCGCGAGTAATGTAATCAGCGCAACTTGGCGCATATACGTAGATTTGCCGCCCATGTTGGGACCGGTGATAAGCAGCATCTTGCGCGCGCTGTGCAGTTTGGTATCGTTGGCGATGAATTGCTCCACCTGTGCTTCCACCACCGGATGACGACCGCCACGAATGTGCAATACGGATTCTGCACTGAATGTTGGCGCACTGAAATTCAATACTGAAGCTCGTTCAGCGAAGGTGGCAAGCACATCCAGCTCGGCGATGGCGGCGGCAATGCCTTGTAGTGGTGCGATGTAAGGCGCAAGCTGATCCAACAATTGTTCGTAGAGCAGTTTCTCGCGAGCCAGCGCACGGTCATTGGCAGACAGCGCTTTGTCCTCGAAGGCCTTGAGTTCCGGTGTGATATAGCGCTCGGCATTCTTCAAGGTCTGGCGACGGCGATAATCGTCCGGCACTTTGGTGGACTGCGCGAGCGACACCTCAATATAGAAACCATGCACGCGGTTATATTCGACTTTCAGAGTGGAGATGCCGCTGCGCGCGCGTTCACGTGCTTCCAGTTGCAGCAGAAATTCGCCGCAATTGGTCTGGATATTGCGCAGCTCATCAAGATCCGCATCATAGCCATCGGCGATAACACCGCCTTCGCGCAGCATGCTGGATGGCTCCGCGCGTAGCGTACGTTGCAACAGGGCAATTAGTTCGGCATCCGGCTGCAAGACTACGGCCAAATCGCCTATCAGTTTCGAAGCTTCGGTGCTTATTAATACTGCATGCAGTTGCGGTAGTTGCGTGAGCGTGTCACGCAAGCCGGATAAGTCGCGCGGCCGTGCGCTACGCAGAGCAATGCGCGCAGTGATGCGTTCTACGTCCACACAGGGTTTGAGTTGTTCATGAACAGTTTGATAAAGCGCCTGCCTGCTGCTGAAGCTCTGCTCCCTCTGTCCCACTTGCGGAAAGGCAGTTGCCTGCAATTTGTCCACTGCATCCAGCCGCGCACACAGAGTGATGCGGTCGCGCAGCGGATGATGAAGCCAGTGGTTAAGTAAACGGCTGCCCATATTACTGGCGCAGGTATCCAGCAAAGAAAGCAGGGTGGGAGCAGGCTCGCCGCGCA
>JBKJQT010000377.1:0-3025 GCA_046593855.1 Candidatus Nitrotoga sp.
GCAGGACGACCTAACGCACGCCTGAGATAATTGCTTGAAGCACGACGGCTGGCTGGGGCAAACAGCAAAAAATAACCGGAGATAAGGTGCAGCACGCCACGCGCCGCTTGCCGTCCCAGGCGTAGTGAAATCCAAGTCATTATGCGTAACAGGAAAATGTTGCTGCGTTCTGGGGTATTCGCCCACGAAGTGGCTGTTCGGTGATATGTCATAGAGGCGATTTAATTAAAATACTCCCGCTGGCAATTTTGCGCCTATCTACCAGGATGTCGAAACGTATCGTACCGTTAACCAAGGCGGTGTGGTGGATCACCAGTTCGTCACCAGGACTGGCCGGACTTAAAAATTTGACCGAGCTGATCTCGCAAAGATCCAGCGCGATTCCAGTGGCAGCAGTTATTGCGTGTAGCACGGTGTCTATAAGCATCACACCGGGGAAAATGGGGGTGTCAGGAAAATGTCCGGCAAAGGCGGGATGATCTACTGGAATAGTCCAATGAGTGGTGTGATTCATGCGAGTTTCCGTGTGCTGTGTGTCTGAAACAATGCTTGCAGCGCTGCGCGCGGTAATTTTCCTGTGCAGGTGCGGGGCAATGCATCAACAAAGAGCAACGGGCGCGGCAGGAAAACCGGGTCAATATGTTCTCGTAGCGCTGTCAGCAAATGGGGTGCATCCATACCCGGAGCCACCACACACGCGGCAAGCCGTGTAATGTGTTCATGATCGGTTTCATCCGGCATGTAAAAAGCGCCATCCTCCACACCGGGGATGGTATTGAGCAGGTGGCTGAGACTCGCCAGCGAATGTCGTTTGCCCGCAATATTGATCAGATCGGCGAGGCGCCCGTGCAGTAAAAAATGCTCGTCCGTAATAGGTTCAATCATGTCGCTCATGGCGATCAAAGTCTCGATGTGAGCGCCGCAAGCGCGCACGGAATCGCCCTCAACGATTAATTTTATTCCCGGAAGTAGCTGCCATTCTGAGGTTTGAGTGGGGTGGCGGGTAGCAATCTGGCCAGTTTCGGTGCTGCCGTAGATTTCCATTAAAGGAGCATTGCAGCGTGCTTCAATGTCCTGCGCGAGTTGAGCAGACAGCGGCGCAGTGGCGGATACCACCCGTGTGATTTCTGGCAGCGCTAGTCCAGAACCCAGCAAGGCGCGTAAATGCACGGGTGAGGACACCAACACTCGTGGCATGGGTACAGCCGCCAGTGCCTGGCAAATGTCGGCCGGGTAAAACGGCTGCGCATGGCTGAGTGCATTGCTGCTGAGCCATGCCATCAGTACCGAGGATTCAAGCCCGTACATGTGTTGCGGCGGAACCGTGGCAATCAGGGTGCAGGGAGTATTGTGCTGTAACCCAAGACGCAATGCCTCAGCCTGCACACTACTGACCAGTGCACCCCAAGTTTTTGGATGGGGTTGCGGAATGCCGGTCGAGCCTGAAGTAAATACTATCGCGACGCGTTGCTCGCTATCAATTTGCGGAATTACAAATGCATCCTGTTGGGTAACGTCCATGATCGGGTATCGCAGTTGGGACATATCCACTGTACACAGATTGTTATCAGTCAAACAGAATACATTCGGTGCAAAAACCTTAATCTGGCGCACCATTTCCGAGGTGTGGGTGGACGGCAGCAGGCTGACTTTCCCGGTCATAATAGCAGCCGCTAGACCTACGCTAAAACGGTAACGATCGCGGCACATATTGAGCAGGTGGCTCCCTGCGGGAAAGAGGGTAACCAGCTGTCTGACCTCGGCCAAAAACTGGCGCACCGTGACCGCGCCATCGGCACGCCAGGCGATGATGCTGTCCGGAGAGACGTGTGATACCAGTGGCAGTGAAGACATGACTATGATTGTTACAACTAGCGTGAACGCATAGAGGTGTTCCTGAACGCTCGCACCGCATCAAGGATGTGCGCATGCCGCACATCTGATAGTACCCATCTGCGCACCAGATATTCGACAATGTACATCGACACGACCAAAGGCAACGTCAGAAAATTGGAAAAAACTGACCATGTGGTTAACGGTGCGAGAAAAAAGAGCAAGGTAGAAGCCAACGCCATCGCGGCAAAAAATACTGTCCAGGCGACCGTGACATGATGTGCATAATTTGCATGCTGCGGCGTCAATGGTGCATGAATCGCCTCTGCGAAGCGAGTACAGAGGGGTTGCTGCCCAGCAATCAAAGTACGACCAAAAGTCATAAACAATATTAGCTGCATGCCCACATGTTGCAGCCAGTAAACCAGCCCAAAATGGTACTCAAGCATCGACCATCCCACCCACAGCGCAACAAACAACAGTATTAACGCCAGCACACCCAGCATGATGAAGCGCCGAGGTAAACGCCGGGCCAGCACAAGTGCAACCAATATCACGGGCGCAATGGCCACCAACGCGCCCAAGTTGCCGCTGTGCGAAGATTCATTGGTGTAATGCGCCAGTAGCGGATAGCCGATCACCAGCACAGCGATACCCAGCCCATTCAAGATGCGGAATGCCATTAGCAGGTTCTGTTCACTGCGATATAGTCAGAGAGACTGCGCAATGAGCTGAAAATGTGCTGACTGTCTGCACTGTCGCTACGCAATTGCAAACCATAATGCTTGGAGACCATCAATGCGACTTCCAACACATCAATCGAATCAAGACCCAAGCCATCGCCATACAGTGGGGCGTCAGGAGTGATTTGGTCTGCGCTGACCTCAAGGTTTAGACACGCGATCATCAATTCAGCAACTTCACGTTGCAAATCTGCAGTACTAGAGACTGTCGGTTGTTGATTTTCTGGCATAGTGTTTAAGAAGTTTTTGGTGCCAGAAGCAGTAAAGCGACCAGCAGTTTATAAAAAGCGCATTTTACCATTCCTTGATACAGAGACAGGTGAAATGATAAACATACCTGAAGAGATAAATGAACAAGCAGCGTAAAAATTTTGATGAATGCTTCAAACTTGAATGGCTCTGAAGCCTTGCTGAATCCACTCTGTTTGATCTGGCAATCGATCTGCCGC
>JBKJQT010000396.1:0-3900 GCA_046593855.1 Candidatus Nitrotoga sp.
TATAACCGCCCTGCATGATGTCAGCGAACAGCCGATTGGTAATACTAGCGCCACGATAGGTGCCCTTACCGCCATAACCGGTGGTGGGTTTGAAGAACCATTGCTTGCGTTGCTGCCGCCAGTGTTCGTGGTCTTGCGCGTCCACTAACCTGGTCTGTGGTATGCCTAGAATTAAAGCGGCGATGGTTGTCTCTGCCACATCCATCGCGCGCAGGCTATCTGGGGTAGTAAGCAGGGCAAGATTGCGTTTATCAGCATATAACGCATATACATGAGGGTGCGGCGTGAGCACCACCTGATTATTCTTGTAGGCAGTGCTTATGGCATTATATTGTTGCAAGGAAAAATCGGTCAGGCGGTTGTAAATTAGATCGACCTTGCGTTCACGGAGATACAGACCGTCCGTACGCGCCTCCAGTTCCGCTGGATCGGCGATGAACGCTGCAATGCCCGCACGTTCAAACAATTGCTGCATCAATACAAACTCTGGATAAAAATATTGTTCGAATGGCTGTTCATCCACGATGGCGATGGTTTGCAGCGGCGCATCGCCCCTTTCCAAACGCCATTCATTGCGAAACATGTCGAGAAAGACCTGCTCCAAATTATCAATCGCGGCAGGCTTGCCCGGCGCGACTACGTCACGCTGACTATGCAGTTGTAACGCATTGAACAGCGCACCACCCGCATTAGTGTTGATCTCAATGAGATGCGCGCCTTCGGCATTAAGATGGAAGTCGTAGCCGAAGAAAACACCTTTGGCACGAGGTTCATATCGAGCGACGGCCGGGGCGTGTTGTAACACGGCATCGCGCCATGCAGATAGCCCTACAACCTGTTGAACGGCCTCGATGACTGCGTACATTTGCTCCATGTCTGCGCTGGAAATAAACAAAGGTGCAGCAGCAAACAGGTGGGGACAACGCTCATCGATATCCTGGTGCCAATCCTCGCCCTGCACATTCAAGGTTCGTTCCAGCGCGCTCCGGTCAACAATGGCCGAATGACAATCGCTGTTTAGTTCTTTGGCAGCTTCAATACTCACGGAATAATTTCACTTTCCCGGCTCGGTTGTTTCATGAATTCGATTGCGCAGGATTTTAACCTATAGAGAGGGTTTTCGAAGGGACGGTGTTGTTATTCATACCTCGGTTACGCAACGATATGTTCTATCTGGTGAATTCACCACCCAATATCTAAGATAAGCAATATGTCCTCTTAATCTCTTCTTTGAAGTCCATTATTTATGTCCCTCAGCAGAGCTGTGCGACAATTTGAAGGAAAATAGCTGAGAGCAATTAACAATTAAAGTTATGTATGAATGTTGGACCTGACACTTTTGCGGATAGAATATTTTGCTGCGCTTTACCATGTCACTTCAAGAGGAGGTAGGCGTGAGGTCATGTATTTAAATGATGACGATAGATAAAAATGGTGGCAAGTGTTAGACCATGTTTATTTTCGTTGAAATCGGATGGTTCATAACATTACGTATAATTTTTTAGTGTCGATTATTATGATAGTCAGAAGAGCCGTGCGACAATTTGATGGGGAATAGCTAAGAGCAAATAAGGTTATGCATCCATATCGGATCTGACGCTTGTTGACTTCGACTCTAATAACATAAATATATTCAATACCTTAATTAAATTAATGATTTAAATTTACACTTTAATAGTGACATGAAAAAAATAGCCATAAACCCCAATCGATTGCAGTGGTGCATGAACACTGTTGAGGTAGACCTTGATGGTTTATCATTAGAAGTTCATATTTCTAAACAAACACTTGAACAGGTAATGGAAAACCAAGCAGTTTTAAGTGTTAATCAATTAGAGAAAATAGCAAATTATTTTAAACGTAGCCTATTATTTTTTCTTGACCCGAGTGAGGCTAATGAAGAAAAAATATATTCTCCACAATTTCGTACTATTAATAATCAAAAACCAATTAGCTCTCCCAAACTAAGAGCGTTTATAGAACGCGTTGAAAAACAAAGGGAAGTCTATATCGGTTTAATGGAAGACCTAGAGGAGCCACTAAATGAAAATTGGCATCCCAATATAAAATGGAATATTAAAGACATTAAATCAGTTAGTGCCAAAGCGCGTCAGTGGTTAGATATCGATGTTCATAATAATTTTGACGCCATGCGACAAGCTGTAGAGAACAAAGGCATTATGGTATTTGTTTCTAATAGCTATAACGGTAAATGGCAAATTGATAAAGAAAATCCTGTCCGAGGGTTTTCTTTGTACTACGATAAATTGCCGGTAATCGTAGTGAAAAAACAGGCAAGTATGGGCGCACAAGCGTTTACTCTAATGCATGAACTTGCTCATTTACTATTACACAAACAAAGTGTAATTGATGATGAAGAAGACTTTCATAGCTACCAAGGCATGGAAAAAGAAGCGAATGAATTTGCAGGCAATTTATTAATTCCAGATGTTTTTTTACATCAACTTAACGTAGATCAGCTATTAAACTTAAAAATTACTGAATACGATAATTATTTCAGTGACTATACAAAGCGTTGGTGCGTAAGTGGTCAGGCGATACTGGTGCGGTTGTTGAAAAACAAGCAAATATCCCAACAACATTATCAGAGTTACAAAATCCTTAAAGACCAACAAGCTGTTGAAGAAAGTCAAAAAGTAACTGAACCAATCCCAAGAAAATTTCGGCATAGAGAGCCTATGAATGTATTTGGAAAACCTTTTGTTTATGCCGTGTTTGATTCTCTACACAATAAAAACATTACTTTAGCAAAAGCCAGTACATATTTAGACAATCTTAAAATCAGTGATGTACGCCAACTGGAGCGGTATGTATAGCTTTGATGCATCATCAATGATTCTCGCATGGGATAATTACCCGCCTGAGAACCCACACTTTGATTCCTTATGGCAGTGGTTTTCTGAACAAATAGATAATAAAAATTATAGTATCTCTGCAACAGCCCTTAGATGAAGTTTGTCATAAAATACCTGAATGCGGTGATTGGCTTAAAAAAAATAACATTGAAGTTCATCCATTAACTGTTACCAGTTTAAAAACAGCTCAAAAGATTAAAACGTTTTTAGGTATAGCCGAAGAGAAATACACTAAGGGCGTAGGTGAAAAAGATTTATTAATTATTTCCGTTGCTAAAGAGAACGGAAAAACACTTGTAAGTGATGAAAGCCGACAGAATAAACTACCAGCGCTTAAATCAAATTATAAAATCCCAGCTGTCTGTGACATGCCCGAAGTTAGTATTAAATGCGTGAGTTTTCTAGACCTACTTAAGTGAACAAATCAGAAAAGTGTCAGGTTCAACATTCATACATAAAATTAAAGGGACACGTAGAAACCCGGGGCTAAGAAGCCTCGAAAATTCCCGCAGCACCCATACCGGTACCAATACACATGGTAACCATGCCATATTTTTGTTTGCGCCTGCGCAACCCATGCAGCAAAGTAGCAGTGCGGATCGCGCCGGTGGCACCCAGCGGGTGGCCCAAGGCTATCGCCCCACCCAGTGGATTTACTTTGGCAGGATCCAGAGCGAGCTCTTTTATTACTGCTAGTGATTGCGCGGCAAAAGCTTCGTTGAGTTCGATCCAGCCGATGTCATCCAATTGCAAACCGACTTGGCGCAGCACACGCGGAATGGCTTCCTTCGGGCCAATGCCCATAATTTCCGGCGGCACGCCCGCCACAGCAAAACCGAGAAATTTTCCTATGGGCGTCAGGTTGTAACGCTTCAGCGCGGTCTCGCTGACCAGCAACACCGCACCCGCACCATCCGACATCTGCGAACTATTGCCAGCGGTAACCGAACCATTTTGTGCAAACACCGTTTTGAGTTTAGCCAGCGCTTCCATCGAAGTGTCTGCACGCGGACCTTCGTCCTGT
>JBKJQT010000230.1:0-3005 GCA_046593855.1 Candidatus Nitrotoga sp.
GTAGTCTTAGCCTCAGCAGTACCATAGTCGATGTTAGCCCGTAGGGTATGCAATGGCACACGCCCTTCACGATACCATTCGGTACGTGCAATTTCGATTCCATTAAGACGGCCAGCACTCATAATCTTGATGCCTTGAGCACCCAAACGCATAGCGTTCTGCATAGCTCGTTTCATAGCGCGACGGAACATGATGCGCTTTTCCAACTGCGAAGTAATGCTTTCCGCAATCAGTTGAGCATCGATTTCAGGCTTACGCACTTCCTCAATGTTTAGTGCGACATCAGGCAACCCCATGCGCTTCTTCAACTCAGCCCGCAGGGCTTCGATATCCTCACCCTTCTTGCCAATCACCACACCGGGACGAGCGGTATAAATTGTTATTTTAGCGTTTTTGGCTGGGCGTTCGATGATGATTTTGGATACACCCGCACCGAAAAGCTTTTTTTTCAGATAATCACGGACTTCAATATCCTTAAGCAACATTCCGGCAAAGTTCTTGCTATTAGCATACCATTTTGAAGTCCAGTTCTTCTGCACGCTCAATCGGAAACCGATTGGATGAATTTTCTGTCCCATATCTGTTTTAGCTCCCGACGATAATCGTAATGTGACAAGTCTGCTTTTCGATGCTATTACCTCGCCCCTTAGCACGAGCCGACGTCCTCTTCAGTGATGCTCCTTTATCCACATAGATAGTAGCAACCTTCAAATCGTCAATGTCAGCGCCATCATTGTGTTCAGCATTAGCGATTGCAGACTCAAGGCCTTTTTTAATAATTCCAGCCGCTTTTTTCGGACTAAAAGACAGTGCATTTAATGCCTTACTAACTGGCAAGCCACGGATCTGATCAGCCACTAAACGGCCCTTCTGAGCCGACAGGCGAACACCCTTTACTACTGCGATTGTGTTCATCATGCCTCCTTATTTTTTCTTGACCACGGCTTTTTTGTCAGCAGCATGTCCTTTGAAAGTGCGGGTCAGCGAAAATTCACCAAGTTTGTGACCCACCATATTCTCAGAGATATACACAGGGATATGCTGCTTGCCATTATGCACCGCAATGGTCAGGCCGACGAATTCAGGCAACACCGTAGACCGTCGTGACCAAGTTTTCACTGGTCGCTTATCGCTACTGGCGCGCACAGTTTCAATTTTTTTTACTAAGCAAGCGTCGACAAATGGACCTTTCTTAATGGAACGTGCCATAATTTTTACTCCTTAAGTCTGAAAGCGGCGGCGTACTATCATGCCGCTGGTGCGCTTGTTACGACGTGTACGAAAACCTTTGGCCGGCACACCCCATGGGCTGACCGGGTTGCGGCCAGCAGCAGTCTTTCCTTCACCACCTCCATGCGGATGATCCACTGGATTCATCGCCACACCACGCACGGTCGGACGCACTCCACGCCAACGCATCGCACCAGCCTTGCCGATTGAACGCAAGCTATGCTCTGCATTTCCAACTTCGCCTATAGTCGCCTTACAATCCACATGCACCTTACGAATTTCGCCGGAGCGCAAACGCAATTGCGCATATCCACCCTCACGCGCCAACAGTTGCACTGAAGTGCCAGCCGAACGCGCCAACTGCGCACCTTTACCTGGCATCATTTCAATACAGTGTATAGTCGAACCTACTGGAATGTTACGCAACGGCAAAGCGTTGCCCGCCTTAATTGGAGCCTCTGAGCCACTCACCAGTTGAGCACCCACTGTCACACCCTTAGGCGCAACAATGTAACGGCGTTCTCCATCGGCATAGCACAAGAGAGCCACATGCGCGCTACGGTTCGGGTCATATTCCAAATGCTCAACAGTAGCCGAAACACTATCTTTATCACGCTTAAAGTCAATTATGCGATAATTTTTTTTATGCCCTCCCCCCATATGGCGGACGGTAATATGTCCATTATGGTTACGACCAGCAGTTCTGTTCTTTTTTTCCAGCAACGCTGCATGAGGCTTCCCCTTATGCAGGTCACTATTGACCACACGCACAACTGCGCGCCGTCCCGGAGAGCTTGGTTTAAGTTTGATCAGTGCCATAATTTACCCTTGCTCACTCTCAGTAAAATTGATTTTCTGACCAGGCGCGAGGCATACGTATGCCTTCTTCCAATCTTTACGCCGACCCATGAACTTACCGAAACGCTTTTGCTTACCCTTAACGATGGCAACTTGAACGCTCTCGACATCCACCTTGAACATCAACTCGACAGCAGCTTTAATCTCTGGCTTCGTAGCACTAGAGTCCACGCGAAAAACTACTTGCGCGTATTTGTCAGCGACATATGTTGCCTTTTCAGATATCTGCGGAGCTTGCAATACGTTCATCAAGCGCTCCTGGCTGAATTTTTGGTTACTCATGCCAGCATCTCCTCAATTTTCCTTATAGCATCAAGTGTCACAAGTACCTTTGGGAAACGCACCAAGCTTACGGGATCTGCCAGATGAGCCTGTAACACAAGCACATTTGGCAAATTACGCGAAGATAAATACAAGTTATCATCAATATCGTCGACAATAATAAGTACTCGGCTTGAATTAAAACCCATATCCACCATCTTCTTCGCCAGCAACTTTGTCTTTGGTGCTTCAAGACTCAGATTATCAACCACCGTCAAACGATTCTCACGCACTAACTGCGAAAAAATAGAGGCCAAGCCAGCGCGATACATCTTGCGGTTGACCTTCTGAGTAAAATTTTCGTCGGGACTGTTTGGGAAAATTTTGCCACCGCCGCGCCACAATGGGCTAGATGCCATACCAGCACGAGCACGCCCGGTACCCTTTTGCGCCCAAGGCTTACGCGTGCTCTTCGCAATTTCGCTACGGCCTTTTTGCTTACTATTGCCAAAACGTGCATTGGCCTGATATGCGATCACAACCTGATGGATCAGCGCCTCGTTGTATTCGCGACCAAACAACGAGGCGCTGATCCATCAGGTTGTGATCGCATATCAGGCCAATGCACGTTTTGGCAATAGTAAGCAAAAAGGCCG
>JBKJQT010000306.1:0-2804 GCA_046593855.1 Candidatus Nitrotoga sp.
ATTAGCCTCGTCATTCCCGCGCAGGCGGGAGTCAGCAATAAAACATTCCGCGCAGCGGACAATGCAGCCATGTTGTCCCGCTTCGCGGGGTAATTTTCATTCAACTGGATTCCCGTCTGCGCGGGAATGACAGAATTTTTTGCTAATGGACAATCTGGGTTAAAGCTCGCTCGAACTGTTTGTCCTTGGCAATTTTTTTTTCTGGCACTATTGATCCGGCACGAACTGAACTTGATTACCGTTCGTGCTGAACCAAGTAAGCTTCGCTTGCGCGAGGCAAGGCGATAAGTAGTAAACAGTTTTACTGCCGTTTGGATGCTGTTTTATGAATTCGACATTTAAATACTTCGCAACTAATTTATAAACTGGCAAATAAAAAGCTGTTCATTGAGAGCTTGTCGAAGCATAAGAAGCCATTAACATGTTCGACAACCTCAATGCGAACGGCTTCATGAATAAACGGTGCCGGATGAATAATGTGCGTGCCACCGAGCTTAAGAAGCAGCGTATCCAATATACAAGATACGATCTCTAAGATCCTGCTTCAGCAGAATCAAACCCGTTGTGCAAACTCCTCAAAGCCCAGGATTGGCAGTGGTCGGCAGAAGAAATAGCCTTGGTAGGCATGACAGCCGATACTGGCTAAAAAGTCGCGCTGCTGCTCGGTTTCAACACCCTCAGCGATCACCCCCATTCCGAGGCTCTGAGCCAGCGTTACGATGGCTCGGGCGATGGTAGCATCGATGGGGTCGCTGAGCACGTCGTGAACAAACAACTTGTCTATCTTCAGCTGATCCAGCGGCAGGTGCCTCAAGTAGGAAAGCGAGGAATAGCCGGTACCAAAATCGTCCAGCGAAAAACCCACTCCAATGGATTTCAACGCGAACATTTTTTCGATAATATCGCCCACATTTTCCACCAATAAGCTTTCAGTCAGTTCCAGCTTGAGCCGGTTCGGGTTTGCACCTGTTTGGCTGATTGCTGCCATCACCTTTTCCACGAAGTCAGCTTCGAGAAATTGCTGGACGCTTACATTTACCGCCACCGTGAGAGGGGCCATTTCAGGCCGAATGGCCCATAGTGCCAGTTGGGCACAAGCGCTTTCCAGCACCCATTGGCCCAATGGCAGGATCAACCCGGTGTCTTCAGCCAGAGAGATGAATTCAGTAGGTGGCAACATGCCGTGTTGGGGGTGTTGCCAGCGTACCAGCGCTTCGGCACCCGTGACACTACCATCGCTGCCCACCTGAGCCTGATAGTGGAGTACAAACTGATTGCCCTCAATCGCTGTACGCAGATCCATTTCCATAGCGGCGCGCTCAACAACGATCGTCTGCATGGCTGGATCAAAGAAATGCAAGCTATTGCGCCCCATTGCCTTTGACTTGTACATGGCGAGATCAGCTTGCTTCAGCAAATCGTCTATGGATGTCTCATTGTTATGGAACAATGTGGCACCGATGCTCGCTGTACTATGATAATGAATACTTCCAAGCTGATAGGGTTGACTAATAGCAGAAAGAATTTTTCTGCCTATAATATTAGACTGAGCGGCGGCTTCCTCAAAGGTGCAGACCAATCCCTCCAGCACCACCACGAATTCGTCGCCGCCCATCCTCGCCACCGTGTCACCCTCGCGTACACTCGTGAAGATACGTTGTGCTACTTGCTGTAGCAGCAGATCACCTTTGTCATGACCCAATGTGTCGTTCAACGTCTTGAATTGATCGAGATCGATAAACAGCACCGCACCAAAAGACCCATTGCGGTTGCTAGTGACTATGGCGCGTTTCAGATGATCCTGCAGGAGTCTACGGTTGGGCAAATGGGTCAGCGGATCAAAGAATGCCAACTCCGTGATTTTGTCTTCTGCTAACTTGCGTTCTGTAATGTCAATGTGTGAAGCGACATGGTGAGTGACCACCCCCTTGCCATTTCTGACAGTGCTAATGGTGAGCAATTTTGGAAAAATCTCACCATCTTTACGTCGATCCCAGATTTCTCCCTGCCACGTTCCAGTGTCCTCGATAGTCTTCCACATGGTGCGATAGAAGTCGGCGTCGTGGCGGCCAGAGTTGAGTATGCGCGGTTTTTTGCCAATAATTTCTTCTGCTGTATAGCCTGAGCTCTCGCAAAATGCCCGGTTGACCCGCAGGATCGTATTCTCCGCATCGGTAATCATCAAGCTTTCTTGCGACTCGAAGGCAACAGCAGCAATGCGAAGTTCGGCCTCTGCATGTTTACGCTCAATCTCATTGTGATACAACTTGATCTGCATTTGGGACAGGCCAGCAAGTACGCTGTTTTCCATGCCCGGTTTCACCGTTATGCTTCTAGAAAAATCACCACTGCCGATTCTAACCAAATTTTTGTGGATTTCGTCAGCAGAACCACCCAGTGTTATGCGCAAGGAAGTATAAGTTCGCCAGAGCAAGAAGATCGTTGCAAGTGTAGTCACGATTAATATCAGCCGGAACGTTAAAGCGATGTTCTCCGCATCATGGACTGCATCAAGCGTTCTCTTTTCCATCAACCTATGAACCTCGTTGATGGGCCTCATAATCTTTGCCTTGCCTTGGTAGTACTCGTCACTATGCAGCATAAGATTTGCTCTCTCCCGGTTAACTTCCGTGTCCAGGCGGGGGGAGTCAACCAGTTTCATGGCCGCGAATCCCAAGGTGGCCAAACGATCCGAATTCGCTTTAGCTTCAGTCAGCTTGCCAAGTTCCTCATTGGTAAATCCAGACTGTTTAAACAAGTCCAGCAAAGCAATGGCCTGTCCAGTTTCCACTGTCAGAAACTGG
>JBKJQT010000336.1:0-7854 GCA_046593855.1 Candidatus Nitrotoga sp.
CAGGTGTTCGCCACTCAAGGGAAGCTTGTTGTGCGTAAATTCGATTATCTTCCTTCCCCAGATGTCTCCCCAGAATAAAGGATCGCTCTGATGAACGCGATAATGAAATACTTGTCGGTTACCGTATTGACGTTTCTTTGTAGTGCTGCTTGGAGCTTTGATTTCGAGGAGCAATTCAAAAAAGTACTTATGGATGGCGTGCAAAAAAAGATTGAAGAAAAATCTGACGCCGCAACAAGTAGTGCATTGTTAGGGCTTGTCGGGATTTCGCAGGAAGAGGAAATTACAATAGGCCGACAAATTGCGGGCAATTTATTAGGTGCATCCGCGCTTGTCAAAGACCAGAGCTTGCAGACATATGTCAATAATGTTGGGCGTTGGGTGGCAAATCAAAGCGAGCGTCCCGATTTGACCTGGCATTTCGGTGTGATTGAATCGAGTGACGTTAATGCCTTCGCCGCACCGGGCGGCTATATTTTTCTGACTCGCGGGCTGTATAGTTTATTACAAAATGAGGCAGAACTGGCCGGGGTGTTGGGGCACGAAATTGGCCATGTTATCCGTAAGCATCATTTAAAAATTTTACAGCAAAGCAGCCTGGTAGACTTGGGCGGTAAACTGTTTTCCAAGCAAATAGGCGGCAATGACAAAGTACAGAAACTGATTGGCAACGGCGCGGAAATTGTGGCGCGTTCGCTCGATAAAAACGCCGAGTTCGAGGCTGATCGCATCGCTGTGGTGCTCGCCGCGCGCGCTGGTTATGACGCCTTTGCTTTGCCTGAAGTGTTAGAGCAAATAGGTCATTTTGCCAAAGATAACGGCAGCGTGGCGCTGCTGTTTAAAACACATCCCCATCCAGATGACCGATTAGAAAAGTTGGGGCTTGTCATGAATGATCGCTTAGACGATGTAAAAGGGAAAACGCTGGCGGCGCGATTTTATCGCATCAAACCTTAGCACCTCTTTTTAATATTCTGTTCGTGATGCCATCCATTAAATAGAGAATGAGGAGATCGTTTGCCTAATATCGCCCACACTAGCCTGACATTCGTCGGGTTAATGTGGGTTTTGCCGTTTTTGTATTATCACCACGCCTATCCGCTCACCACCTTCTATCAGGAGTGGAGCGCTGCTGTTCTTGGGTTATGCGCCATGCCCTTGCTGGTAACAAAACGTTATTGGCTGCGACCGGAAATTCCACACATCGTCCTTTTGCCCATAGGGCTGTTGCTATTAGGCATGTTGCAGTTTGCGCTGGACAGGGTTGTCTACATTGATCAGATTTTGTTGCTCGCCCTGTACTTACTATGGGCGGCGCTACTAATGATGCTCGGTCAACGCCTGCGCGAGGAATTGGGTTTGGCTGCGTTGGCGACAGCGCTGGCTTCATTCCTGCTGGTGGGGGCTGAACTCAATGCTCTGGCCGGTATATTGCAACATTATCGCTGGCATAGTTTTTTGGATGCTGTGGTTACCGTCAAGATTTCCGTAGCCGTCTATGGCAATGTGGCTCAGCCCAATCATTTCGCCAACTACATTACACTGGGGTTAATTTCATTGGGTTTGTTGCACGTGCGCAGCCTGCTACACGTACGGTATGTTGCGCTGTTGGCCATGCCGCTACTATTCGTTTTGGTATTGAGCGGCTCGCGTAGCGTCTGGTTGTATTTGCTGCTTATGGCGGGAATGGCCTGGTTGTGGCAGCGTCGCGATAAATCTTGTTTCCCCCTTTTGCGTTATACCTTGTTGCTGTTGCTGGGGTTCGGTTTGATGCATTTAGTGGTGCAAATCCCTTGGTTGGAAGGGGCCGCCGGCAGTATTACCACGATGCGACGTCTCTTTGGTGAAGGAGCTGGCGGCAGTATCCGGTGGTATTTGTGGCGAGAAGGATGGCAGATATTTACCCAGTTTCCTCTGTTGGGGGCAGGTTTTGGCCAGTTTGCATGGCAGCATTTTCAGCTCGGCCCGGTTTTGCAGAACACTAGCATTGTCGGTCTATATAATAATGCGCATTCATTGGTAATGCAGATTGCCGCAGAAATGGGCTTGGTTGGCTTGCTTATTCTGTTGGGTATGTTGGCGATGTGGCTAATTCAATGTAGTCGTTCACAGCGTACCGTTTATCATTGGTGGGGATACGCGTTGCTGGGCGTGTTGGCTATACACAGCCTGTTGGAATATCCGTTATGGTATGCCTATTTTCTTGGGGTGGCGGCGCTTACTCTGGGCATGCTGGATACCACCACTTATAGCTTGAAATTAAGCTCTCTGGGACGTCTGTCGCTGGCGATCATATTGATGTTTGGGATGCTGTTCTTGGGCCAAATGTTGCAGAATTACCGTAATCTGGAAATGTTAATGGGGCTGCGACAGGCAGTAAGCAAAGACGGCAATTTCTGGCGTGAGAGTCTGATGGCAGCACATGCGCAAGTCCCGCTGCGCCCTTACTTTGATTTGCTCATGAGCGGCAAGATAAAGGTGGGCGTCGACTACCTCACTGACAAGCGCATACTGAATGAGAGAGTGATGTCTTTTGCACCGATTGGTTTAGTGGTGTACCGCGAGGCACTGTTAATGGCGCTGTCCGGTGAGCAGGCTGCGGCACAATTACAGATGCAACGTGCTATCTGGTCATATCCCGATGATTTCCAGGCGACGCGTAAAGAGTTAAGTGCGTTGGCACAGAAAAACCCCGAGAACTTCGCTGCTCTGCTAGAATTTGCCCTCCAAAAATACGAGGAGCGGCAGCATGCAGTTCATGCAAGATAATATCTGGATGATTTTAGTGGCGGTGAGTAGCGGTTTGATATTGTTATGGTCGTTTATTGGCAACAGCATACGTGGGGTTAAAGAAGTAAGTAGTGCTGCCGCTCTGCAGCTGATCAACTACAAGAATGCATTGGTTCTGGACGTGCGCGAAGCGGCAGAATTTAATGCCGGGCATGTCCTGAATGCGAAACAAATTCCGTTTGGCAAGCTTGTTGAGAGCATTGGAGAATTAGAACGCTATCGTACGCAACCCATCGTAGTGATGGACAGCAGTGGTCTACGTTCGTCCGCAGCATGTGTGTTGCTAAACAAGCATGGATTTGAGTTGGCGTATAATTTGGTGGGTGGCGTGTCGGCTTGGCAAAAGGCTGGCTTGCCATTGAAAAAATAGCGATGCCCAAGGTATTAATGTATTGCACCGCAGTATGTCCATATTGCGTGCTGGCCGAGCGGCTGTTGCGCGCCCGAGGTGTAACGGAAATCGAAAAAATACGTGTGGATATGCAACCGGAGCAACGTCGGCTAATGATGGAAATTACCGGGTGTCGCACCGTGCCGCAAATTTACATAGGCACACGCCTTGTTGGTACCTACGATAACTTGGTGACGTTGGAGCATAGTGGTGAATTAAGTCAGTTATTGAATAGTTAATTTAAAAATGAAGGATAAATATAATGAGTGAAGTAGCCGCATCCGAACAGGAACAGAAACAACCTCTATTCAATATTGAGAAGCTGTATGTAAAAGACCTGTCGTTGGAAAGTCCGAATTCGCCGAGCATTTTTTTGGAACGCGAGAATCCGAATATTGATCTGCAATTAAACACTCAGAGCCATCTTATGGAAGAGGGTCTATATGAAGTAACCGTCACTGTTACAGTTACCGCCAAACTGCCGGAAAAAGACAAAGTGATGTTCCTGATTGAGGCCAAACAGGCCGGTATTTTCCAAGTGCGTAATCTGCCACCGGAAGAGCTGGAATCGGTATTGGCCATCATCTGCCCTAATATTCTTTATCCCTATCTTCGGGAAGTGGTATCGAATATGGCGATTCATGCCGGATTCACGCCCGTGTTGCTCAATCCGATCAATTTTGAAGCGTTGTACCAGCAGCAGAAACAGCAGCAGGCACAAGCACAGGCCGCAACGACTACCCAGCATTGAAAATGAAATTGTCTGTCACTTTAACCTTGTTTATTGCTTTAGTTACAGCAGCAGGTTCCGCGCGTGCGCTGGACTATGCGTCTGTCGCGGTCAGTTCCGCCATTCTTTATGATGCGCCCTCGCTTAAAGCAAAAAAAATCTTTGTGGTTAACCGTTACTTGCCGTTGGAGCAGGTGGTTAGCCTGAATGATTGGGTTAAAGTACGTGACAGCTCCGGTAGCTTGGCGTGGATAGAAAAACATGCCTTAAACAGCAAGCGCTTCGTGGCAGTGATGACCCCACTTGCCACGGTGTATCAGTCCGCAGACGCGGATGCGCCGGTAGCGTTCAATACACGTCAGCAAGTAGCGCTGGAATGGTTGGAAAGCTCAGGCAATGGCTGGATCAAAGTACGTCACCCGGATGGCATGACCGGCTATGTGAGGGCGTCTGAAGTGTGGGGCGATTAGCCGTCTTCTTATACGATGAACATTACTATACTGGGTGCTGGCGCATGGGGTAGTGCGCTGGCTATCAATTTGTCTGCGCGTCATCGTGTCACTTTGTGGGCGTGTGACGAGGCGCAAATCGAAGCAATGCGTGCCACCGGCTACAATCAGCGTTACCTGCCGGAAATTCCATTACCGCAGGACCTGAATCTTACTGCCGACTTACATGTCGCAACCACTGGCGCCGAATTAATATTGATTGCTGTGCCAATTTCCGCCTTGCGTGCGACGTTGCAGCAGATCGCGACAATGTCCATGGCGATTCCGGTAATCTGGTTGTGCAAGGGTTTTGAGGCGGGCACCACACAGCTGCCACATCAAGTAGCAGAAGAGATCTTGCCTCAAAATTTCCCTCGTGGTGTGCTGTCCGGGCCGAGCTTCGCGCTGGAAGTGGCACGTGGTCTTCCCACGGCCATGATTTTGGCCTCTATCGATGGCAAATTTGCTAAGCAGGTGGCGCAATCTTTGCATCATTCGTCCTTGCGTATCTACTCCAGCTCCGATGTGATAGGTGTAGAGGTGGGCGGGGCTGTTAAAAACGTGCTGGCTATTGCAGCTGGAATCGCCGAAGGCATGGGTTATGGGCAAAATGCACGCGCTGGATTGATTACGCGCGGGCTGGCGGAAATGACCAGGCTGGGATTGAAAATGGGGGCGCGTGCCGAAACCTTAAGTGGGTTGTCTGGCGCCGGCGATTTGATTTTGACGTGCACTGGACACCTGTCTCGTAACCGACAGGTGGGCATTTTGCTGGCACAACAGCAGGAATTACCAGACATCCTGAGCCAACTGGGTCACGTCGCGGAGGGAGTCTATACCGTGCGAGAAGTGCACCACCTGGCGCAACGCCTGGGCGTATACATGCCGATTTGTGCGGCGGTTTACAGCGTATTATATGAACAGGTTCCTGCAGCGAGTGCGGTCGAGGCCTTGCTCAATCGTGCGCCCAACTCCGAATTTAACTAGTGGTGCGTTCCAGCAAAACCATTCCCGTTCTCAGTGAGTTTGTCAAACCGTAAATCCGGAATAGTCTGACCTTTGATTTTAATGGGTTAGCCATCAATCGCTGGTTCTGCGCTGCCAGCATCAGTACGGCCTGCCGTCTTTGTGAACAAACTGCCACTTTCCTTCTACCAGCAATGCCTTGAGATCGTCATCGGGATAGGTTCCTTCATCTCCCGCAGTTCTATCGCCGACTTCGAGATATACGACTTCCTCAGCCGTTTCGTTGATCAAGCGGTGACCGTTCCCGGCGCCCGCTTTGAAACCCGCACACATGCCAGGCGAAAGTTGGGTTCGGCCTTCGTCGGTTTGCAGCGTAGGGCGACCCCGCAATATGTAGATGAACTCGTCTTGCTTGGTATGAGAGTGACGAAGGGCAGAAACTGCATTGGGAGCCAAGCACGTGAGGTTGACGCCGAAGTTCTTAAGACCAAACAGATCCCCGAGCGGTCGCTTCTCTCTGCCCGCCATACGTGATGCAAATGGCTCTGGATAAACCGAGGGTTTGGTGCGTACAGGTGCCTCAACTGCGTTAATGGCGATCGGGTTTGTCTGTTCTGTCATGGGAGTCTCGTGAGTTGGGAAGATGAGGGTTAAGGTGAAGCCAACCGGCCTGCGCGGCTTTTCGCGCAGGTCCGGTGGAGCGTAGTGTCAGATGACAATTGGTTCATTGTGCTGGATAACCAAGAATTGGCCCCGTCAATAGATCGGAGACAAAAACCTCCAATGTTGCTGCCACTACACCGATTTCTTCGAATGTTGGCACTGGAGGCTTCCCATGAACAAGTTTGCTTCTTAGCTGATAGCAATGACTGAAGAATTTCGTGGCGGCTCTATCTCCGTAAACTCTGCCCCCTAATCGCTCGTTGGTAAGACGCTTACCAGCTTGATTTATTGACTCCTTAAGAAGCCAGTGCAAGGAACCCAGAATTGAATTTCGCTCTTCATCTGGGAGCGACGAAGATGTTGTTTGCTCGATTAACGACCTCACGTGATTTTGTGTGTCAGTTGATCGAAAGGCAGGCTCAAGTAGCGCCTCGATAGACATAATGAGCAACAGAAAGCGGCTATCGGTGGTAGGTTGGAAGAATGAAGCATTAAATAGCGTGTAGGCTAATAAATCGCGATTAGCGATTTGTGGTTGAAGGGTTATGGCTTGCGTAAAGGCGTTCATGAAAACTTCTGGACTGGCTCTACGAGTAATTTGTGCGTTTGTCGAGGCAAAGCGCGGTTTTGGCTCGGACTGAAAAACCATTAATCCGTGGATATTGTTCAGAGTTCTTTTTCCAATCTGCTCCTCAACCCACTTTAACCCGTGATTGGTAAACATTCCTTTTGCTGCGCGATGGCCAAAATCGGCCCCCACGCGAACTCTGGCAAGAGCCACCATCAATGCATCTTGTAATCGAGAACCACCGATGTTTGCTTTGTCAGCGGTTTGATAGCCCGAACCGACTATCGCCAGTTGGTCTGAATCACGAATTGGTAAATCGTCTTGGCGTGCTTGAAGAATGATAGACAACCGTTCGTCAATTACCGGCATCGATAGCTTACTTGCAGCACTATCGATTGTGTCAGTTGGGGAGCGATTAAATCGAATGCGAAACGAGTACATCACGAGGTGCCTCTACCCTTTAACGTTAGTTGTAGCTCCGCTTGAGCGAGGGGTTGAACGAAGCCGCTATCGCGGAGAAACGTCCCTCGGCAGCCAGCTTAAATAACATAATTCATCCTCACCCCGAAAGGGTGTTTTTTTTGTACTTTACCATGAGGATGAAACGGAGACCTCAAGGTCAGACTCGATTTAATATGCCACCTCACGTTTCAGTCTGCCACGCGGCAGAGGCATAGTCCGTCGCTCCGTGAGTGCCGCCACCTTCGCGCCAAAACGGCTATCGCCCAAAACCCACCTTTTGTTTGTTGATCATTAATGAACAGTATGGCGCAGCGCACCCTACGTTAGCGTTGCACTATTCAATAGCTGCTGAAAAACAGGGCGAAGATCCCAAAGGCCATTGCGATGATTCCCACGGCGGGTATCATCCAGTCGCCTCTGGCCAGGCAGGGCTCAAGTGTGTCTTGATCAGGCTGATCTGGATTGTAATACACGGATACTTTGGCACCGGCAGGGTATTTTTTGGCATAGCTGGTGGTGAGCTCCGGCGATGGTTCGGTACCATCTGGAAAATCCAGGGTGCAGCTGAACAGGATGTGTGGCAGCAGGTCGTCGGCTTCTGACGTGGGCGCAGATTGTTTAATGGCTCCCTCCACCATGGTCCAGCGCAGCGTTTTTCGTGCCTTGGCGATAATGAACCAGCCCCATAGGACGGCAATAAACCCGGCGATGATAAAGAGGACGAGAATGATCGCATAGTAATTCAATTTTTGGATATCCATTTGGAGTTATGGCGTTGGTGGGTGGGAATTGTGGG
>JBKJQT010000378.1:0-4218 GCA_046593855.1 Candidatus Nitrotoga sp.
CTTGCGGAATATTGCGCTTAGTTCGATTTTCATTTTATTTCTCCACTTCAAATTCGGAATCACCCGCGACCAGGCAATCCCAGGTTACGCGGCCGTCAACATGACGGCCACAAAAACTATTCCGTAAATAATGAGCTGACGGATTCTTCCGCATGGATGCGTCGAATTGTTTCGGCCAACAACTCAGCCACGCTCAACTGGCGGATACGCTTGCAAGCCATAGCCTCATTGCTCAGCGGGATAGTGTCGGTCACGACCAGTTCATCTATTGCGGAATTTTCTATGCGCTGAATCGCCGAACCAGACAGCACCGGGTGTGTGCAATACGCTATCACCTTCTCCGCACCCTTGGCTTTCAGTGCATCAGCAGCCTCGCATAAGGTATTGCCGGTATCGACCAGATCATCCATGATCAAACAGGTTCGGTCTGCCACTTCACCAATGATGTTCATCACCTTGGCCACGTTGGGCTTGGGGCGACGCTTGTCAATGATAGTGAGATCAGCTTCCAAACGCTTGGCCAATGCACGTGCACGCACTACGCCGCCAACGTCCGGCGAGACCACCACCAGATTTTTATAATTATGCTTCCACACATCTGCCAACAAAATCGGGCTAGCGTAAATGTTGTCCACAGGAATATCGAAAAACCCCTGGATCTGATCCGAATGCAAATCCATGGTTAGAACGCGATCCACACCAACACCGCTAAGCATGTTCGCCACCACCTTGGCCGTAATCGCCACGCGCGCGGAACGCGGGCGTCGATCCTGCCGGGCATAGCCAAAATAGGGTAGCGCGGCAATGATACGTCCAGCGGAAGCGCGTTTAAGCGCATCAACCATTACCAGCACTTCCATCAGATTATCGTTGGTTGGGGCGCATGTTGATTGCAGGACGAACACGTCTTTGCCGCGCACGTTGTCGTGAATTTCTATCATCACCTCGCCGTCTGAAAAACGGCCAACGGTGGCTCGCCCAAGTTGAATATTAAGGTGCTGTGTTACAGATTGTGCAAGCTTAGGATTGGCATTGCCGGTGAACACCATCAAGCTGTCGTTGGACACCATGCTCCCCTTAAATAAAAACGGGCGCAAGCGCCCCAAACAAGCAATATCCTACAAACTGGCTGGGGAGGTAGGGATCGAACCTACGAATGCCGGAATCAAAATCCAGCCAGTTCAATAACTTGCAACACTCCCCAACAAACTAAAGCAATAAAAACAGCCCGGTATTATATCAGCATTATTTTAGCTTGTTGTGCTTTATCGTGGTTTTTTACTGGCAAGTGTCCCACTATTGCCCCGCTATTGCTTCATGGGACAAGTGCCCCACAAAATTTGTGTCTTTGCCCCATGGAATGAGTAAAACTCACCGGATTACACCCTGCCCATTAGGGCACTGTGGAGCACAATAAATAATAACAATGGGATAAGCTCAGTTATTGGACTATCACCGCACCGGTTAGAAACTCAGCTTAAATTGATCAACCTATTGTTTTCATTATAACAGCCGGATTTGCACCTATCCGGTGTTTTACTGCGGCTTCAATGGCCACTACAGCCGCCGCGAATTGCCCTTGCCCTCTTAACGGGAGCTGGTGAAACTCCGGCCTCTTTATCGAGCTTGTTGTGTTGGATAACCAAAGCATCATTAGTATATTTCTAGACCATTCTCAGTCAATGCTTGTTGCTGTTATGTTACTGTTCTCAGTAACAGGTCAATGTCTAGTTTTATATCAGTATCTATCAGTCAGCTTGTTTATTAACCATTCTCGGCCAACATATCAGGGCAGTTTAAATGGAGACAGCTTTATAAAATTCATTGTGCCAAATTGAGGTCGAAAAAACCACCCGAAGGTGGTTGATGTGTAAATATTTGAGCACGGTTATTTTTTTAACGCAGAATAAAACTCTTTTTTTGATACGCCCGCCTGATTTGCCATTGATTTAATAAGGTCTGGACTGAACGGGGCTTTAGGGCAATCAACGGTAACCTTTGAAAATTTACCGCTGGAAGTTTTTACCCATTGTTCATGAGAGGTGCTATTTTGCGGCCTTGGAGTGAAACCTAAATTTGAAAGTATCTGTTTAACCTGCTTACACGTTAATGGCGGGTGTTCTCCGCTCATGCATGATGTAGGGGAACAAGAGGTATTGCCTCTTTAAATAATTTATGGATTCCATCCCTCAAAAATCCAATGCTGTGCATTAAGCTTATCCAGTAATACGTGGCAAATTGGCTAAACGGTGCTTTACGTGTTAGCAGTTGCCCTACAAATTCACGATCTTCACCTGCTAGCGCATCATAAACATAGTCAGACATCATTCTTTCTAACTTGTACTTAACCTCTTGGAATGAATCGCCTTGAGCTGCAAGGGAATAGTCAATACAAAATGCTTGCCATTGATCACCGTGCTTATTCGCATAGCAGCGTAATATTAAATCCTTCGTCCGAATTTTGTCTGTAGGCATTGGTAGTCGTTCGAGTTAAATGTTAATTTGTACACCCGCAAAGTGTAAGGCTATTTGGCCTTGGCTTCAAGCCTTCCTGGCTTTATATTTTTACTTTATCACCCCAACCTCTGAACCATCGCCATCTAAGAATACCCCTTAGACTTAATGCAGAGGAAGATAAGTTTAGCTTGTTTGAATGTACCACCTACACCATCAAAAGGTATATGTTAGTGATTTGTAGACTGTGCCAAGAGAATATTGCACGTCGGCAGACACAATATTAATTCCTCCAGATGTATCAATACGATATACGGTTTGGGTTTTGATCTTCCCACCACCAGGCTTTGAAACGGTTTCTATTAAGGTGGCTAGCAAGGTTGTATTAGAGTCGTTTGCAACAACGTATGTTGTCGTTACATTAGTTGCAAATGGCTTTCCATCCGAGCCGCTGCCGAGCGAACCTGTACTTCCAGCATGAACAGTAACGGGGTAACTGTATGGCGAATAGTAGTATGTTCGACTTTCATCATATGTCGCCAATATTGTGTAATCTATAGCGCTGTAATATGTCGTTGCTGTGCCAGCGGCCGACCCAGCCATTACCGCCACGGATTGCAGAGCGCTTTTTCCAACTAAAGGCCCGCCTGTAAACGTCACCATTGTTGGTGAGCCTACCGTTAAAGTTCCACTGCCTGTTATCGGTGTATGTGGTACTGGATTAGCTATTGTGGAATTGTCAATCCAACCTGTAAGAGTGTATGCCTTGCTGAACCCCTTATTAACAAGATTAGCCATAGCAGCCTGAACGGATATAGTTAATGGTGGTGGTGTCTTGTTACTCCCGCTGATACTGGTTACAACAAAACTTTGTTTAGTTTGGCTCCAATCTATTGAGGCGGTTTCCCCAGCAGACGGGAAACCAGGAAGGCTCCATCGACTTACTAACCCGGTAACGAATGGAGCGCCGCCAGACTGAACTGTATTAAACTGGCGTGTTTCTAGTAATTGACCATCAGCATACACACTTATATTGTGGCTGCCTGGTGTCAGGTCGTTGTAATTAAATAGTAGCGCGTAACCTGTATTAGAACGTCCACAAGTACTTGCTGTATCACCCCGGCTTGTTCCGCTACCAGCCTTACCAAGACTCATACCATCGATTGTCGCAGTAATATTTGTTGCTGTGCAATGCCAGCCTGAAATAACTCCAATCCCTGACTCAGTGCTTCCTGCCACAGGATTTTCCAGAGACCCTTGAGCGAATGACAAAAGTGATACAGCACTTAAATATGACGCTAAAATTAATTTCTTCATGGAGCTCCCTCGTTAATTTTTAGCTGGAAAAAGCAGCTGTCGCGGTTAAATAAAAAAAATAAATTATTTAAGAACTTAAATTCTGTGTCATAAGGAAAATTTTAACATTCACTTTAAATTAAATATATCCATTAATTCGAAAATCCAAAACGTCAAGTCTTATCCAAGCTACTCTTTAACATTTTTAACAATTAAGCTTTCAGTTTAGCGCTTGGCATGTCCAACAATCGGTCAAGCTCCTGATTCGCTCCGCTCTCACAATCTAACTTAAATCGATTGGGGTTATTGCGAAGCTGTCTTTAATGCCGAAGATATCAGTGCAGACAAAAACGCTTGGTCTTCGAAGAGATATTTCATGCCATTTTCAAGTGCACGGTTAAGTGCAAGTCTTGCGTTTTCACCGCTCATGAGCTGAGTGTTTGGCTCTATGCCCTGCGAAATAATGTG
>JBKJQT010000404.1:0-3892 GCA_046593855.1 Candidatus Nitrotoga sp.
CAGGTGTGGTCGCCTACGTTTGCTACAAGATTGTGGATATGACCATCGGTTTGCGTGTGAAGCAAGAAGAGGAGCGCGAAGGGTTGGATACTACAAGTCACGGCGAACGCGCTTACAACCTCTAATCCATCTCTTCTTGAAAATTTTACCTTACCTTGAATGAAGTTTAGAGCGCCAATTCATCGACTATTAGAAATGTTAGTATATTTACTGGCATCGATAAAAATATAAAACGTAACATCAAGCATTCGCAATGGTGGTATTGATTAGTTTGATCCAGGCGCCCCTTGGGCGGGCAGTTATTGGAATATTGTTGTGCCGAATGTCAAAGATGGGCTAAAGATAAATAAAGCAGGTCCACATCGAGGGAGAAAAGGCATCCCTTAAAACTTTCAAAGACTATGCAAAATCATTTTTTAGTATTTATATCAAGTACTTGCCGCATATTCCCTATGAAACGCTCGCGGTGCGAGCTTTTTGTACATTCATAATGCTAATCCTATACCCCGCATAGCGAGGGGTACGATCATTGATTGCGTAGGTTTCTTCTGCGCCTGATGCTCTTCTGTAAATGCACCAATTACATACACATTCCGGTTGCGCTTGCACTGACATCGTGCGAGCACAGTTTAATCTATATTTTTAATTTGCTAACTTGTTAATTTTAAAAATAAAAAATATGGCATTAATATTGCTTATAACTATTTATCTAACCAATGAACTGATTTAATTTTTAAATGGTGTGTGTAGCTGAAAGCATTGCCCATTTGCTAATAGGACGAATCGGGAGACGGGAGTAAATATGAAAAATGCACAGGTATATTTGATCGGGGCAGGGCCAGGCAGTTTGGAGTTGCTGACTCTAGGTGCAGTGCGAGCCATTGGACTTGCGGATGCTCTTCTGATTGATGATTTAGTGAATCCTGATGTTCTGGAATTTGCCCAAGGCAACGTGCAGATTATTCACGTAGGAAAACGCGGGGGGTGTACCTCCACACCACAAGCATTCATCAACAAGAAGATGATTTCACTGACGCGTGCGGGCAAGGTGGTAGCGCGTATCAAGGGCGGTGATCCGTTCATGTTTGGGCGCGGTGGTGAGGAGCTACAAGCTTTGCGGAAAGCTGGTATTTCGGTATCTGTTATCAGTGGCATTACTTCCGGCATGGCAGTGACGGCTTCTTTGAATATCCCCCTTACACATAGAAACTACACGCATGGCGTAACGTTTGTCACGGGCCATACGCAAGGAGCAGAGGAACCGAATTGGCAGGCATTGGCGGCGACAGGCACTACTCTGGTTATTTATATGGGTATGTCTAATTTAGGGCACATTGTGCAACAACTGATAGCGAATGGATTACCGGCAGATATTCCCGCGGCCGCAATCCAGAACGGTACGCTGCCTAATCAGCGGCAGGTAGTGACTACGCTAAGGCAGCTTGAATCCTGGGTAGTTGCCGAAAAAATGGCTAGCCCAGCGATCGTGGTTATTGGCGAAGTGGTGCGATTTGCCGAAATGACAAAACAAATTTCGCAGCAATTGGCCGCTTAAAAATTTGGAAATAGGAGTGATGTCATGAAAAAAATGAAGCTGGTTATGGTGGGTAATGGAATGGCGGGCGTACGGACTCTGGAAGAGTTATTGAAGCTGACTCCCGATTTGTATGACATTACCGTATTTGGTGCCGAGCCTTATCCTAATTACAACCGCATCATGTTGTCCCCGGTATTGGCAGGCGAACAATGCATCCAGGACATTATCCTGAACGACATTGATTGGTATAAGCAAAACAATATCACCTTGCACTTGAACAAAAAGGTCGTGCGCATCGCCCGAAAACGTAAGGTAGTGGTGGCTGAGGATGGCACAGAAGCCGAATACGATAGATTGTTGCTGGCGACGGGTTCCAGTTCTTTCATCCTGCCCGTTCCTGGTAAGGAATTGGCAGGTGTGATTGGCTATCGCGACATTCAGGATACCAACGCGATGATAGCCGCAGCGGAAAAATATAAGTACGCAGTGGTTATCGGCGGCGGCCTGCTCGGGCTGGAAGCAGCCAATGGTTTGGCACTTAGGGGTATGGATGTCACCGTGGTGCATCTCATGTCATGGCTGATGGAACGTCAACTGGATAACAATTCAGCCCAAATGCTGCAATCCGCTTTGGAAGCCAAGGGTTTGAAATTCATGTTGGAGCAGCAAACTCAAGAGTTGGTCAGCGATGGTCATGGCCGCGTAAAGTCGATTCGCTTTAAGGATGGCAGTGAGATTCCTGCCGACTTGGTGGTGATGGCGGTTGGCATTCGCCCGAATGTTGCGTTGGCAGAATCAGCCGGGGTTTACTGTAATCGCGGCATTGTGGTGAGCGATACCATGCAAACCTATGACCCCAGTATCTACGCAGTGGGTGAGTGCGTTTCACATCGCGGTACTGCTTACGGTTTGGTCGCTCCGCTATTCGACATGGCTAAAGTTTGCGCCAATCATCTGGCGCGTATGGGAATCGCATACTACCAAGGCTCAGTTACCTCCACCAAGCTCAAAGTTACCGGAGTAGATTTATTTTCGGCCGGGAATTTTACTGGCAGCAATGAAACAAATGAGATTGTAATGCACGATGTCACCGGCGGACGATACAAGAAATTGGTACTGAATAACAATACGCTGATCGGCGCAGTGATGTATGGCGATACCAAAGATAGCTCGTGGTATTTCCAGATGATACGGGATAGCAAAAATGTTGCCGAAATCCGTGACCAATTAATATTTGGCCAATCCCATCTAGGCAATGCCGGCTCTCAAGGGCAAAACCTTGCGGCCACCATGACAAACGCGATGGAAGTCTGCGGCTGCAATGGAGTATGCAAAGGGACTATCGTCAAGGCAATCAAGGAGCAAGGGCTATTCACGCTGGAGGATGTACGCAAGCACACTAAGGCTTCTGCTTCCTGTGGTTCATGTACCGGTCTGGTCGAACAAATTCTCGCCTCCACCGTCGGAGGTGCTTATGCACCACCCGCTACGACCGTGAAGCCTGTATGTGACTGCACTTCTCACAGTCATGAAGAAGTGCGCAAAGCGATCCGCGAGGAAAAGTTGATTTCAATCTCGCAAGTCATGGCGTTTCTTAATTGGAATACCACAAATGGGTGTGCAAAGTGTAGGCCGGCATTGAACTATTACCTGCTATGCGCTTGGCCGCATGAAGCAGAAGACGATCCACAATCACGCTTCATTAATGAGCGCGCCAACGCTAACATACAAAAAGACGGCACATTCTCGGTAGTGCCGCGCATGTATGGTGGCATAACCACACCACAGCAACTGCGCCGCATCGCTGATGTAGCAGAAAAATACAATATTCCGACGGTTAAGGTAACAGGCGGACAACGTATAGATTTACTTGGCGTAAAAAAAACAGACTTGCCGAAGGTGTGGGCCGATCTGGACATGCCATCAGGCTATGCCTATGGGAAAGCGTTGCGCACGGTTAAAACCTGTGTGGGCAGCGAGTGGTGCCGTTTCGGAGTGCAAAACTCGACGCAGATGGGTATCGACATCGAGCGCGCATTTGATCATATGTGGATGCCGCACAAATTCAAGGTTGCAGTGTCCGGTTGCCCGCGTAACTGTGCTGAATCAGGCATTAAAGATGTGGGCATAATAGGCGTGGAATCAGGTTGGGAAATCTATGTGGCGGGTAACGGCGGTATCAAGACCGTGGTCGCGCAATTCCTGGTGAAGGTAAAAACTCATGATGACGTAATGGAGTACACCGGCGCATTCGCCCAGCTTTATCGCGAAGAAGCACATTACCTGGACCGCACAGTACATTACGTCGAACGGGTTGGTCTGGACCATGTGAAGAAACACGTCGTAGAAAATGCA
>JBKJQT010000061.1:0-2991 GCA_046593855.1 Candidatus Nitrotoga sp.
CATCAGATATACCCGATTCACCCAACCATATGTGAGCAAGTTCGTGAGCCAATGTAAAAATATTTGCATATTTAGCATCGTTACCGTTGATAAAAACTACAGGCGCATACTCATCAGCAATTACAAATCCACGAAATTCATCCGTGTCTAATAGCCTTCTTGTCGAATTGATAACCATGCTATTTTTAAAAATTAGAATGCCAATGTTCTCACAGTGACTAACTAAGGCGTTGTAGTAGTCCTCGCTATTCGGTATGTTTGCTGCAATATTAGAAATGCCAATAGTTTTTCTAATATTCTCAGCAACCTCCAGAGTAGAATAAAATGGGTTATCTTTAAACCGTCCCACAAACTCTAGCTTAGGAGCATCAATGCTAGACAAATATTCTAAATACCAAGTCTGTTTGTGTTCAATATCTTTGTAAATCTCAATAAAATCTTTACTTAAAGGCTGACTATTATTAATAGTCCTGAAATCAACCAGAGAAATGTCTGGGGAATATGCTTGGGGAGGGTGTTGCAAAAACAGGAAGCCAAAAGGAACCTTGGCGTATTCAGAAATTTTTCTAATTTCAGTAGGAGTCAGATAGCCTTTTACAATATCAGAAACCACTTCGTTTTTAGTGTAAAGATTATGTGCGAGTCCTTGCAGGGTGCTGCCAGTTTTAGCTGCCACCCATTCCAAAGTCTCCATACTTAATTGCATTGTTTCCCGCATGTAGCTATTTTAATGCGTTTACGTAAGTTTAGTGTAGGGAAAGTAGAGAATTACGAAATTACGGGGTCAGTTCTAAGTTGCGGCTTGGCAATGTTGCACAATCTAGCGGGTGTGAATCCCGCCTTGGTAACCGTTAGCTACGAGCCAAGTGCCAAGCGCGGTAAATTGGGCTGAATAAAATGAAAAGCATGCCCAAAAAGCAAAAGCCAAATCAAAAACCCAACCGTCCGATTGACCCTCTCTTGGCGTAAGGCTCGTCTAAGAAGAGGAATGCGCGGACAAGTGTTCAAAAAAAGCGTGAAACTTTAGGTTCTTAAGTTAATCAGGTTAATACGACTGTACTAACTAAACGCCATACTCGAAATCACTCAGTTTCAAGTACGCCTCACAATTACTCTACACCAGGAACTTTCGACTTCAAGCAATATCATGCTGCGCTTCTGGCGCTTGAACCGCCGTCTTGATCAAAATAATTACATACAAATAATCAAAATTACTACTGCCAGAATTAATCCTCCTTTGATCACGTAATACAGCGATCGATTCCATGCTTTCAGTTTTCGACGGTACTGGCCTGCCAACCAAACAAAACGGAATACTTTGTTGATACCGCCAGTTTGATCCCCAGTTTCGTTGGGCGAGCTTGCTGCGGTCATGATTGTTCTGCCGAGCCATTTGTTAACCGCTTGGGCCCAGCGATAGCGCATTGGACGCTCAATGTCGCAAAACAAAATAATGCGATTGGTGTCGCATCCATTTTGAGCCCAATGAATATAGGTTTCATCAAATACAACGGCCTGCCCATCTCGCCAACTATAGCGCTGACCATCGACTTCTATAAAGCAGCGATCATTATTGGGTGTTACCAAACCAAGGTGATAGCGCAGTGATCCCGCGAAAGGGTCGCGATGCTCATTGAGTTTTCCGCCAGGCGCTAATTCTGCAAACATAGCGGCTTTCACGCACGGAATAGCACGCAACAGCGCAACGGTTTGTGGGCAATAGTATTCAGCTGAGGGATGGCTGGCGCCATACCATTTTAAATAAAAGCGTTTCCATCCATTTTTAAAAAACGAATTAAAACCTGCATCATCATTTTTTTGAGCAGCTTTGATCTTTTCTAAGGCTTGCAGATTAAGCGCTTCATCTCTGATTAATTCCCAATTCTTTTCCAGCAATTCCAAACCCTGAAATTTGTTGACAGAAAAATAGGCTGTGTAAGGAACCTCCGAAAACAGGTACATAAACAGGTTCATCGGCGCCACGATGGAGGAGTGATCGAATATTTGACGAAATAAAGGAAGACGGACCTTACCCCGAAAATGCACAATAAAAATTGATATCACATAAATCGAGACCAGTGCCCATTTCATAACAAACCCTTCATTACAGCATCTCAAATAGAAATTTTATTTTGATTGCCTACTAAATTTGGCGTAATTTTTAAAACTATACACTTACGATGTTCACTCTTTATCTGCTTCTTTCGACAAAGAGAAGATATCCCATACAGCAATGAACATTGCAGCAATCACCGGACCAATGATAAAACCGTTCAGTCCAAAAAGCGCCATGCCGCCAAGTGTGGAAATAAGTACTACGTAATCTGGCATTTGTGTGTCCTTACCAACGAGAACAGGCCGAAGAATGTTATCAATCAGTCCGATCACAAGCACGCCAAATGCGAGCAAGATTACGCCACTCCAGGTTTCACCTGTGAACAGAAAATAAATCGCGACCGGTGCCCATATTATTGCTGCGCCCATTGGCAAAAGCGAAAGGAATGCCATCAAGACGCCCCATAACAGCGGCCCTTGAATACCCAGAATCCAAAAGATTAAACCACCCAACCCACCTTGCATCGCGGCCACAGCGAGATTGCCTTTTACCGTCGCACGTATGACCGTGATGAACTTGCTGAGTAAATGGCGCTTGTGCTCCATGCTTAATGGAATTGCTTGCTTGATCCGACCGGACAACCCAGAACCTTCACGTAGCAGAAAGAACAGCAAATACAGCATGATTCCAAAACTGATAATGAACTCAAAAGTATTTTGACCGATAGTGAAAGCTTGCGTTGCAATGAATTGGCTGCCTTCCATCACGCCGGTAGATATCTTGTCTTGCAGCGCGGAGATGTTTCCGAATCCAAAACGATCCAGTAGATCGACCATCCATCGCGGTAAGGCGTTAATAATTTGCTGAAAATACGTGCCAAAATGCAGCTCTCCCGACTGGAGCTTTTGGTAAAGGCTGACTCCCTCTTGCATGAG
>JBKJQT010000100.1:0-3089 GCA_046593855.1 Candidatus Nitrotoga sp.
TCGCTTTAAATGCCGCAATCGAAGCTGCGCGCGCAGGAGAAGCAGGCCGTGGGTTTGCGGTGGTGGCGGACGAAGTGCGCAAGCTATCCAGTCTTTCCAGTGAAACCGGTAAAAAAATGTCAGGTACTGTGGATATTATCAGCAACGCCATCACCAGCGTATTTAAGATCGCTGAAAGTTCTTCTGAACATGATACAAAATCAGTTGCAAGTTCTGAATTGATTATTCAACAGGTTCTGCAAAGCTTTCATAACGTCACTTCGCATTTGTCAGATTCGGCTGAACTGCTGCAACATGAAAGTGCAGGTATTCGCGATGAATTATCCGACGTACTGGTTTCACTTCAATTCCAAGATCGCGTAAGCCAAATACTGGTTCATGTGCGTAATAACATGGAAAAATTGCATCAGCACTTGCAGCAATACAAGCGGGACAAGGCGGCGTCCATTCCAGTTAAGAACATCGATATCAAAACATGGTTGGCGGAGATGGAGGCGCTCTATGCTACCCAAGAGCAAGTGCATACTCATCGCGGGACTCAATCCAGCGCGGCCGCGAAACAAGAAATTACATTCTTTTAGGAGGAAGTATGGGTAAGGCAATATTGATAGTTGATGATTCCGCAAGCGTAAGGCAGGTCGTCAGCATTGCATTAAAAGGGGCAGGTTATGACGTGATTGAGGGGTGTGATGGCAAGGATGCCCTGACAAAACTTAATGGACAGAAAATCCACCTCATTATCAGCGACGTGAACATGCCCAATATGGACGGCATCACCTTTGTCAAAGAGGTGAAAAAACTACCTAATTACAAATTCACGCCGATCATCATGCTCACCACCGAGTCCCAAGAAGGAAAGAAACAGGAAGGCCAGGCAGCTGGCGCCAAGGCATGGGTGGTAAAACCGTTCCAGCCGGCGCAAATGCTGACTGCCGTGGCTAAATTGATATTGCCTTAGCGTTTCTTGGCAATCAGGACTACATAAGGAAACCCCATGTATATCAGCTCAAAAAATAACAATGGGCAGTCGCTACTGCATATTGAGGGCGACATGACTATCTACACTGCTGCCGAAATAAAAACTGAACTGATGACCCATATGGTTCAACCGTGCGAGCAAGAAATCGATTTGTCAGAGGTTAGCGAAATGGATAGCGCGGGTCTGCAAATTCTTATCCTGGCTAAGTGCGAAGCCGAACGGCACGGTACCAGTCTGCGATTAACCGGGCACAGTCGTGCCGTACTGGATGTGCTGGATATGTGTAACTTGGCGTCTTATTTCGGCGATCCGGTAGTACTTTCTTGCTATGAGAAAAAAGGACAATAAAAATGAGTTTAGATCTCGATCAAGCACTGCAAACTTACATCGCCGAAGCACGCGAGCTATTGCAAGATATGGAAGACTCGCTGCTGCGGCTTGAAGCTGATCCGACTGATGCCGACACGATCGGCGCCATATTCCGTGCCGCACATACGATCAAGGGATCGGCCGGTTTGTTTGGATTGGATCCTATCGTCAGTTTCACCCATATCGTTGAAGACGTGCTTGATCGGGTACGCGATGGAGACGTTGTTATTGAGGCCAATCTGATCGCGGTATTGCTCGAAAGTGGCGATCACATGTTGCGCCTGGTTAACGTAGTTGCCGCCCAGGGTGGGCAATTGGATGCCGAAGCCATTGCCCGGGAAAGCGGTTTACGAATCCGTTTGCAGGCTTATCAAGATAACCAAGATAACCAGGATGACTCCAAGGCAAGTCATGTCGTTCAAGTGGAAACTGAAACTTCATTCCAATCCAGCGGCGGTGGTTTTGTAGAGACAGACAATTGGCACATCTCTTTGCGTTTCGGCCTAAACGTAATGAGAGATGGGATGGACCCACTTTCCTTCCTTCGCTATTTGTCAACTCTGGGAGAAATTGTCTCCATCACTACTATGTCCGATGCTCTGCCGCCTGCCGATGAAATGGACGCGGAATCGTGTTATCTCGGGTTTGAAATTGACTTCAAATCGGATGCGGACAAGGCGACTATTGCGGGAGTGTTCGAGTTTGCGCGGGAAGGGAGCCTGATTCACATTTTGCCACCTCACAGCAAGCTTACGGAATACATCGAATTAATTCGCTTATTACCGGAAAATGAAACGCGCCTGGGCGAGATCCTGGTGACTACAGGAGCACTTACGCAACAGGAATTGGAAGCTGGGCTAAGCGAACAGCAAACCAGCGCCCGCCCCGACGGCTCTACAACCCCTCTGGGCGAAATTTTGGTTGAACAGCGTTCCGTCGAGCATGAAGTAGTGCAAGCCGCCCTGGATAAGCAAACTCAGTCCAAGGATAGTAAAAGTAAGGAAAGCCGTTACATTCGCGTGCATGCCGACAAACTGGACGAATTGATCAATATGGTGGGGGAGTTAGTTATAGCCGGAGCCGGCGTCAATTTGCTTGCCCAGCGCGTTAAAGATAATGCACTGCAGGAAGCGACTTCGGTAATGTCGGGATTAGTGGAGGAAATCCGCGATGGCGCGTTGCGCCTGCGCATGGTTCCCATTGGGGAAACCTTTAATCGTTTTCAGCGCGTGGTGCGAGATGTAGGCCGCGAACTCGGCAAAGACATTGAACTGGTGATCAGCGGCGCCGATGCCGAGATGGACAAGACCGTTGTGGAAAAAATCGGCGACCCGCTCATGCACCTGGTGCGCAATGCCATGGACCACGGCATTGAACCGGCTTCAATCCGGCAGGCTGCGGGAAAACCCGCCAAGGGCACACTGCGGCTCAACGCCTATCACGATTCGGGCAGTATCGTGATTGAGATCAATGATGACGGCGGCGGTCTTAACCGGGACCGAATTCTAAAAAAGGCCAGGGAGCGTGGCTTGATTGCTGCTACCTCAACTCCCTCTGATCAGGAAATCTACAACATGATTTTTGAGGCAGGTTTTTCTACTGCGGAAGCCGTTACCAATCTCTCAGGGCGTGGCGTGGGCATGGACGTGGTTAAGCGCAATATCACCGCACTTCGGGGTACAGTGGATTTAGATAGCGAGGTGGGTAAAGGCACCACAGTGCGTATTCGCTTGCCGCTTAC
>JBKJQT010000283.1:0-5146 GCA_046593855.1 Candidatus Nitrotoga sp.
GAAACTTGCGCAACCATTTCTTCAAAACGCCTCAAATATAGAATATATTCGCCTGCCTTCAACGAGCCCAGCGAATGCTGCAACTTCCTTTGACGAAAAATTAGGGGCGTGGAAGAAAATAGCATGTGAAGCACAATCTTCTTAATAAGTTCACTACCGCACAGACTCCTCTTTTAAAAAGAATATAATTATTTCTATGATGATGGCTTTGCACGCCCTATCTACGGATTCATTCCAAACCTCAACTATTAAAGGATCACAACCATACAATATTAATTCCTCACACTGAAACCCAATTTTAATCAATGATCCGGCGATTGAAACACAGGATTCTTCTTAAGCTACTCGATAGCCTACTTACCATCAAAAAATAAAGGAATACTCATGATTACCAATAATTTTCTTAAACAACAAGTATTTGCACTACTATTTGCTGCAATTATTTCTCCTCTAAGTGCACTTGCTGATGCTAATGCAAAACAGGCAACGATAGAATTTGCCTTGGGTACGAAAGAAGTAACAGGTCCAAAAGCGGAGTGCGCTCCTTCTTATTTCGGTGGCAATATTTCTGGGATAGGGACTGGCTCGATTATTGCGAACGGAAAAAGCGAAAGTTTAGGCGTGCTTACTCTGACAGCCGATGATTGTATTACTCCGGTGGATGCTACTAGTTTTAGGGCAGAAGGAAATTTGACGCTTACTGCTGGTAATGGCAACAATATCATGGCCCATTATTCTGTTTCCTTTGTTCCGACCGATACTCAACCAATCTATAAATATGAAAATTTCAAACTCCAAATTACCGGAGGAACGGGTCGCTTCAAGGGAGTAAGCGGATCGGGCACCGCGGACGGAACGTCTGATATCGTTACGGGACTAGGGTTCGTTGAAGGTATTGTAAATATTTCCAAATAAGCGTAAATTTTAAAATGGGCCTTGCCTAAGCCGATTTGCATCTATTTTTCTGTGGCCGTCCATTTTCTGTCGAATACACAGTTTGAACTTGGCGGCCCACCACAGAGCGGCTTAATCCCTTAAATCGAAGACACCTATCAGGTGATAAATTTGTCGTAGTAGCAACCCCATATAATTGTCACCGATTCAATTATTTATGTAGTCGACTATTAAGTACATATTCTGTTTACACAAAATCCAGAAAGCTTCTTCACTATTTATTATTTACTGATCAATGGAATAAAAATCATATTGCCCTCACGCTGCACGAGCAAAGCGGCGTGCATTCCCACTTCAGCCATCACAGTACGAAACTGCTTAATGCTAGAGATGCGCTGGCTATTAATGGCTATAATAATATCCCTTGGCTGAATGCCTGACTCTGCCGCAATACCGTCAACCGCATCAACTACTACATAGCCGTCTGTGCGCAGCATTTGCCGCTCTTCAGGATTCAATTCATGCATAGTCAAGCCAATTTTGTCCGGTGCCATTCCTTTGTCTATCGGCCTCCGTTTTGGTGTTTTGAGGTCAGTTTCCGTGTCTCCAAGGGTGACTACCACCTCCCTTGCTGTCCCCCGACGCCATACGTTGAGTCGTGCAATTGATCCAGGCGCAGCGTCGGCGACTGTGCGAGCTAAATCACCTGCATCCGTCAGTTCTTTACCATTTAACTTTAGAATAATATCCCCGATTTCAAGGCTGGCTCGGGCTGCCGGCGTATCCTTCCCTACCGCAGTAATCAGCGCACCGCCAGCCTTTGTCAAGCCAAATGATCTGGCATGTTCAGAGCTGACATCCTGGATGGTTACGCCAAGCCAGCCACGTTTAACCGTGCCATGCTTCAATAGCTCGTTCTTTACCTTTATTGCGAGGTCGATCGGGATCGCAAAAGACAAACCCATATAGCCTCCGCTACGACTATATATTTGTGAATTGATACCGATGACTTCGCCCTTTAAATTGAACAGCGGCCCTCCAGAATTCCCTGGATTGATTGGAGCATCAGTCTGAATAAATGGAGTGGTATTTTCACCGGGCAAGCTACGTCCCATAGCACTTACAATACCTTGAGAAACAGAGTTGGTGAAGCCGAATGGCGATCCAATCGCAACGACCCATTCGCCAACCTCAAGCTTTGAGGTATCACCAATACTAACAACAGGAAGATCCTTGGCTGAAATTTTCAATAGTGCAATATCGCTACGCTTATCCGCACCTACTACCTTTGCCTTGAACTCTCGTTTGTCAGTCAGTCGCACCGTTACCTCGTCCGCATTATCGATAACATGAGCGTTGGTAAGAATATAGCCGTCTTGGCTAATAATGAAACCTGAGCCAAGCGACTGACTGCGAAATTCATGCGGAAGCATCTCGCCAGGTGCAAACCGACGAAAAAATTCATAGAATGGATCATCTTGCTTGGTTCCAGGAAATGCCGGAAATGGAAGATGCTCCCTGCGAATCTTCTGTGTAGTGCTAATGTTGACAACCGCAGGTCCTTCTTTCTTGACCAAAACTGTAAAATTCGGGAGCGCAACAACCGTCGATGCAGCGCTTACAGCGCCATTGCTCGTCACTGGAGGTGATGCTTGTTGTTTCTTTCCGCAGCTATCTAATACAAACAAGGTCATCAATAAAACGACTGCGAGTACAGGTTTTCTCATGGTGCGTATCATAAATTTTCCGTTAGTGCGTCCAACTCACTCGTAACAAATTTTCTTCTTTATTATAGTGAAACTTCAGTTCCCCCTGATAGGCATGGTGCAAAGCTTCGCCTATACCACGAGCAAGATGTAGATCAGTTGTGGTTACTAGAATACCACCATCTTTTTTATCTTCCACTGCCATAATGCGTTTGAGCGGGTGTTCTGTTCGTTCACGTTTTTCCACGTTATGAACGAGATTCATAATTTCCTCACCATGAGTAGCGAAAAACTGTCCCTGCAAAGTCAGGAAACCTGCAGGATAGTGGTCGTGTATACGATGGCAGGCAGGACACGTTTCCCGATGTGCTTCTGCCGGAGCTTGCTGCCACTGCCAGCGTCCTTCATGAAATACCGCGTTACATTGTGGGCAAACAGTTGGATCTTGCAATTTGCCCTTTAATTTGTAGGCATCGTGCTCATGTTCTTGCAACATATGTTCGCTTCGTTCGTTATTAAAACCGGTAGGAATGGTTGCATTACTCATGATAATCTCCCCTGTGGTTCAATACCCTAATTCCACTTCGTATCTACCAAACCATACAGATAGCTGGGCAACAACTCCCCGAAAATTCAAATTCCTTTGGACTAACATAATCATATATAAGGTGACCTAACTTACACGTAATCACAATTTATATGGATAACTTTTAAACGAATTAAAATGAGAGATCCACTAAGTATATTATTTATATAAATCAATATATTACGTTCTTCTATGAAATAACCAGATAATATGTAGTTTGAATTTGATAATGAAAAGATATGTTAGTGTGTCATCCAACATAAATGAATAAGCAAATTGCTTATTTTTACCTATGGTAATAGTTTAAAACAGGGTATTGTGCCGAATATTAAAACTTAATTATTTGTAACTATATCAATAGGATAATCTACTGGATGCTACTGTCGGATGACAATCGTTACAATTGAATAATGTCACAAAGAATAGCCAAACGAACAAGCTGCGCAGTGTTCTGCAATTTGAGTTTTCTCATTATGCTAGCATGATGGACACCGACAGTTTTTGGGCTAATGGAAAGATTTCCGGCAATTTCTACTATCGAATTGCCTTCTGCCATCAATTTGAATAACTGGAATTCACGTTTGGAAAGCCCGTTTATTGGGTCTAGGGCCGCGTGAAACAACTGCCTGTCTACAACCAGTTCCGAAATATGCTCCGGGTCGACATATGTTTTTCCCAATTTTACTTGACGCACAGCGTGCACCATTTGTTTGAGACCGCTTTGTTTGGTTAGATAACCCGTTGCGCCCATCTCCAGGGCGCGCTGAACCATAGTTTCATTACTGTGCATACTGAATACCAGGATGTGTGCAACCGGATCATGTGCCCTGATACGACGAATTGTTTCCAGGCCACCCATACCTGGCATATTGAGATCAAGAACCACTACATCAGGTTTAAACTCCCGGTAAAGAATATAGCCTGTTTCCCCATCATCGGCTTCCGCCACTATTCGAATGTCAGCTGTACTTTCAAGCAAGCGACGAAAACCATCGCGCACCACGGGGTGATCGTCTATTAGTAATACGGTGATCGGCTGTACAGGATTGCTTAAGTTCATTTTTTTCTTCTCTCTAACTGATACTTAAGCGGTAATCGGACGTCGATACGTACACCATGGCCGGGAGTACTAAATGAGGAAAACTCTCCCCCCGCTGCAATTGCCCGCTCACGAATACCTAATAGCCCGAATCCATTGAATGCCTGGTTTGGGTCAAAACCTTTGCCGTCATCCGTTACTCTTAGGAACACTGTATCGGCATCAGGTGTCGCACCCGATTCACGGCTTAAGCATACAGAAACATGCTTGGCCTGAGCGTGACAGCAAATATTAGTGAGTGCCTCCTGAATAATGCGGTATACAGTAATATTGATATTCTCACCCAAACCGTTTAAATCACCTTCAAGTGCAAACTCGAAGATTATGTCTGTGTTATGTAAACACCATTTATTCGTCAGTTCACGCAGGCTATCTGCCAGTCCAAGTTCATCCAACAGCGCCGGGCGCAAGTGACGCAACATGCCATGAATTACTTCATGCATTTCCTTGGCGCTTTCGCTAATGGCTTGTCCGCTTGCTCGGGCTGCAGACTCTTGGTCAGACACACATAAAATAGCCTGGGCTTCCGCATGAATAGCGGTAAGCCATTGACCCAACTCATCATGCAATTCACGAGCCAGATGGCAACGTTCAGATTCCTGAATGCTGTACAGGTTTTGCGTAAGCGTACGGTTTTGCAGCAACAATTCCAGATTGATATCTGCGGCCTTTTTAAGCGAACTAACGTCAATGCCGGCTCCCAGTAGTCCAGCGACTTTACCTTCCGGATTATTAAAAGGTGCCAGCACCATAGACAAATAAACCGCATTGCCACCTGCATCCGTAAGTCTGCTTTCTACACCCGCTTTAATTTCGCCCAATTCCAGCACTTCACGGCTTATGCGCTCAAAATCCTCGGCT
>JBKJQT010000266.1:0-9997 GCA_046593855.1 Candidatus Nitrotoga sp.
ATCTTCGTTTACCTCGCTTTGTCTGGTGCACAATTCGGTGCTTCGGCCTTCCCAAAGAATCGGCCTAGCCACATTGATAGGCACGCTCGCACTTTCCACCAACGTCTACGCTGCTGAGACCCCACTTACGCTGGCCGAGGCCCAGCGCCGCGCCATCGAACATTCGCGTCAACTCGCTGCGCAGGATTTCAGCGTCGCTGCTTCGCGTGACCTTGCGGTTGCTGCCGGCCAATTGCCTGATCCTATTCTCAGGATCGGCATCGACAACCTGCCACTCAATGGTATGGACCGTTTCAGTCTTACAAACGACTTCATGACGATGCGCCGGATTGGCGTGATGCAGGAAGTCACCCGTGCCAACAAACGCCAATTGCGTGCCGATCGTTTCGAGCGCGAAGCGGAAAAGACCGTTGCCGAGAAATCCGCAACGGCTGCTGCAATCGAACGCGATACTGCGCTGGCCTGGCTCGACCGTTATTACGCCGAAGCGATGGCTGCCGTCATTGCCGAGCAAGGTGGGCAAGCCAAGCTGGAAGTTCAGGCAGCCGAAGGCGCATATCGTGGGGGTCGCGGTAATCTGGCCAACATTTTCGCCGCCCGTGGCGCACTGGCTGCGTTGGATGATCGCGCCAGTGAAAGCCAGCGTCGCATTCGCAATGCCAAGACCATACTGACGCGATGGATCGGCGAAACCGCTGACATGCCACTGGCCAACAAACCGTCCACCGACATCATCCGCCTGGATCTAGCCACGCTTGATACCCAGCTTGTCCATCATCCACAAATTGCCGTGCTCACCAAGCAGGAAGAAATCGCTGCGACGGAAGCGAAGCTCGCACAAGCCAACAGAAAAGCCGACTGGAGCGTGGAACTGGCATACCAACAGCGCGGCCCCTCTTTCTCCAACATGGTTTCTGTCGGCGTCTCCATTCCGTTGCAGTGGCATCAGAAGAACCGCCAGGACCGTGAGCTGTCGTCCAAACTGGCGCTGGTCGAACAGGCGAAGGCCGAGCGCGAGGATAGGCTGCGCGCACATATTGCGGAGAGCCGCGCAATGATCAACGAATGGGAAAATAATCGCGAGCGTCATGACCGCTACAAGCGCGAATTGATTCCGCTGGCGAACGCACGAACGCTAGCGGCGACAGCTGCCTACCGTGGTGGCAAGACCAGTCTTGCCGACGTAATTTTGGCACGTCGCAACGAAATCGACGTGCGCATCCAGGCACTGCAACTGGCGACTGACACTGACCGACTGTGGGCAGAAATCAATTTCTTGTTTCCCACGAATGGATTTGCTGCGCACGCGGCGATGATCATGAACAAGGATACGAAATGAAAAACAAGAAAATTATCCTCGCAGCGGCTTCTTTAGTTGCCGCCAGTGCAGTTGGATATGGTTTTTATTGGGTCGGCATGAACCAGGGCATGAAAAAAATCGTCCCGGTGACGAGCGCGACTGAATCCTCCAGCAACTCCGATAAGAAAGTGCTGTATTGGCACGACCCGATGGTCCCGGGTCAAAAGTTTGATAAACCGGGCAAGTCGCCTTTCATGGATATGCAATTGGTGCCAGTCTATGCGGACGACGCAGGCGATGAAGGAAAAGTCACCATCAGCCCTCGCGTACAGCAGAATTTAGGAATTCGTACAGTCGAAGTGACCAAAGGCAACCTGGCCTCGGCCATCGTGGCCGTGGGCAGCGTTGCCTACAACGAACGCGACGTAGCGCTCGTGCAAGCTCGTAGCAACGGTTTCGTCGAACGCCTGTATGTGCGGGCGCCGCTCGATCCGGTGCACAAGGGTCAAGCCCTGGCCGAACTGTATGTGCCCGAGTGGGTGGCGGCGCAGGAAGAGTACCTGACGGTCTGGCACATGAAGGAAATCGGCGGGGATGCGCTGATCGGCGGTGCACGTCAACGCATGCGCCTGGTGGGCATGACTGATGAACAAATTCGTCTGGTGGAATCGAAGGGCAAGGTGCAGCCTCGTCTCACCATTACTGCGCCGATCGGCGGGGTGGTGACTGAACTCGCCGTCCGCGAAGGCATGACTGTCATGGCTGGTGCTCCCTTGTTTCGTATCAATGGTCTTGGCACTATTTGGGTGAATGCCGAAGTGCCGGAAAGCCTTTCCGCGCAGGTGCGACCGGGCAATGCCGTTGAAGCGCGCACGCCTTCATTGCCAGGGACCATCTTCAAAGGTATGGTCGGTGCGATTCTGCCTGAAGTTAATCCTGCCACGCGTACGCTGAAGGCGCGCGTCGAACTGGCCAATCCCTCTAGGCAGCTTGTGCCAGGCATGTTTGCCACTATCAATTTTACGTCTGCTACTCGTGAAGACGTGCTGCTCGTGCCCACGGAAGCGGTGATCCAGACCGGAACACGCAGCGTGGTGATGGTGGCACAAGGAGATGGCAAGTTTGTCACGGTCGACGTTGAAATCGGAACTGAAACGAACAGCCAGACGGAGATCAGAAAGGGATTGGAAGTTGGACAAAAAGTTGTCGTTTCCGGCCAATTCCTGATCGATTCTGAAGCAAGCCTGAAGGGTACTACAACGCGCATGAGCGCCATGCCAACACCGGAAAACAGCAAGGCTGCAGCGCCGACGCATCGGGGCGAAGGCAAGGTGGAGAGTATTGACAACGACGACATCACGATTTCCCACGGCCCAATTCCCACCTTGCAATGGGGCGCGATGACGATGAACTTCAAGTTGCCGGCGACCGGTTTGCCCAAGAACGTTGGGGTGGGAGACGCTGTCGCTTTCAAGATTCGCCCGATCAAGGACAGCATGTTCGAGATAACAACGATAGCCCCGATTACCGCCGCGCCCCATCAGGATATGAAAGATAAAGCGATGGATGGCGCGATGAAGGGTGAAATGAAGATGCCTGCCAAATCGGCTGGAGCCGCCAAATGATCGCTAAACTGATCCGCTGGTCAATCGCCAACCGCTTTCTGGTGCTGTTAGCAACGCTGATGATCACCGCCTGGGGCATCTGGTCGCTGTCGCGCACGCCGGTGGATGCAATCCCCGACCTATCGGATGTGCAAGTCATCATCCGCACCAGCTATCCGGGCCAAGCACCGCAGATTGTCGAAAATCAGGTCACTTATCCACTTACCACCACAATGCTGTCAGTGCCCGGTGCAAAGACAGTACGTGGCTATTCATTTTTTGGGGACTCTTTCGTCTACATTCTGTTCGAGGATGGCACTGACCCGTACTGGGCGCGCTCGCGTGTGCTCGAATATCTGAATCAGGTGCAATCGCGCCTGCCACCGCAAGCGAAAACAGCACTCGGGCCGGATGCCACCGGCGTCGGCTGGGTCTATGAATATGCGCTGATTGACCGCAGTGGCAGGATGGATCTATCGCAGTTGCGGGCGTTGCAGGACTGGTTTCTCAAGTACGAGCTAAAAGCAGTGCCGAACGTTTCTGAAGTGGCGAGTATCGGCGGCATGGTGCGCCAATATCAAATCGTGCTTAATCCGGACAGGATGCGCGCCTACAACATCCCTCATGGCAAGGTGATCGAGGCGGTGCAGAAGGCCAATCAGGAAACCGGCGGCTCAGTGCTGGAACTGGGCGAAGCCGAATACATGGTGCGCGCTTCGGGTTATCTAAAATCACTCGACGATTTTCGCAAAATTCCGTTGACGACCACCGACGCCGGTGTCTCGGTGCGGCTGGGTGACGTCGCGCGTATCCAGGTGGGACCGGAAATGCGGCGCGGTATTGCTGAACTCAATGGGGAAGGCGAAGTTGTTGGCGGCGTGATCATCATGCGCTCCGGCAAGAACGCGCTGGAAACCATCGATGCGGTGAAAACCAAGCTGGAAAAGCTGAAAGCGAGTCTACCGCCCGGTGTCGAAATCATTCCGACTTACGATCGCTCCAACCTGATCAAGCGCGCGGTGACGAATTTGAAAGAAAAGCTGATCGAGGAATTCATCGTCGTTGCCGTAGTCTGTGCGATCTTTCTATTTCATTTGCGCTCCGCACTGGTCGCCATCGTCACGTTGCCCATTGGCATACTGATTGCGTTCACCATCCTGTACTACCAAGGAGTCAACGCCAATATCATGTCGCTCGGCGGCATTGCGATCGCCGTCGGGGCAATGGTCGATGCGGCGGTGGTGATGATCGAGAATGCCCACAAGCATATTGAGGCATGGAACCATGCCCATCCTGACGAGAAACTGAAAGGAGATGACCACTGGCGGGTCATCGGGAATGCGGCGGCCGAGGTTGGGCCGGCGCTCTTTTTCTCGCTGTTGATCATCGTCCTGTCGTTCATTCCAGTCTTCACGCTAGAGGCGCAGGAGGGTCGGTTATTTTCTCCGCTCGCATTTACTAAAACTTATGCGATGGCGGCGGCAGCCGGCTTGGCGGTGACGCTGATTCCGGTATTGATGGGCTATCTGATACGCGGACGCATTCCTGATGAACAAAAGAACCCACTGAATCGTTCCCTGATCGCGCTATACCACCCATTACTTGATATTGTGCTGCGTTTCCCGAAGGCGACGTTACTGGTTGCAGCGCTGGTTGCTGTCGTGACGATTTGGCCGATGTCGCGACTTGGCGGTGAATTCATGCCGCCGTTGGACGAAGGCGACCTGCTATACATGCCGTCGGCGCTGCCCGGCCTGTCGGCGGGTAAGGTATCCGAGTTGTTGCAGCAGACTGATCGACTGATTAAAACCGTGCCGGAAGTGCAAAGCGTGTTCGGCAAGGCAGGCCGTGCCGAAACTGCAACCGATCCTGCACCGCTCGAGATGTTCGAAACCACGATCCAGTTCAAGCCGCGTGACCAGTGGCGAGCCGGCATGACACCGGACAAGCTGGTCGAGGAACTGGACCGCATTGTCAAGGTGCCGGGACTGTCCAACATCTGGGTGCCGCCGATTCGCAACCGCATCGACATGCTGGCTACCGGCATCAAGAGTCCGGTGGGGGTCAAGGTCGCAGGGATGAAACTACAGGAGATTGACCGCATTACAGCCGATGTTGAACGCGTGGTGAAAAAAGTGTCAGGCGTCTCGTCAGCGCTGGCGGAGCGGCTCAACGGCGGACGTTATGTCGATATCAACATTGATCGCGACGCGGCCGCACGTTACGGCTTGAACATCGCCGACGTGCAAAGCATCGTGTCGGCAGCGATCGGTGGCGATAACATCGGCGAAACGGTCGAGGGTCTGCAGCGCTTCCCGATCAACGTGCGCTATCCGCGCGAGGTGCGCGACTCGGTCGAGAAGCTGCGCCAGTTGCCGGTGCTGACCGAGCGCGGTGCGCAGATCCGCTTGAGTGATGTGGCTGCGATCCGTATCAACGACGGACCGCCGATGCTGAAAAGCGAGAATGCGCGCCTGTCGGGCTGGGTCTATATCGACATTCGCGGGCGCGATCTGAGCTCTGTGGTGCACGACATGCAGCAGGCAATCGACAAGGAAGTGAAGTTACCAGCCGGTTATTCGATTGCCTGGTCAGGGCAGTTCGAGTATTTGGAGCGCGCCACTGCCAAGCTGAAAATCGTCGTGCCGGCTACATTGCTCATCATCTTCGTGCTGCTCTATCTGACGTTCAAACGATTCGACGAGGCTGCGTTGATCATGGCGACACTGCCATTCGCACTGGCTGGCGGCATCTGGCTGATGTGGCTGCTCGGTCACAACCTGTCGGTCGCAAGTAGTGTTGGTTTCATTGCGCTGGCGGGGGTATCGGCCGAGTTTGGTGTGATCATGCTGCTGTACCTGAAACAATCCTGGGAAGCGCGTGTTGCAAATGGCAAAACCAGTGAGATCGATCTGCTCGATGCGATCCGCGAAGGTGCTGTCCTGCGGGTACGACCGAAAGCAATGACGGTGTCGGTCATCATCGCCGGTCTGGTGCCGATTATGGCTGGCACCGGTACAGGGTCGGAAGTCATGCAACGCATCGCGGCACCGATGGTGGGTGGGATGATTACTGCGCCGCTGCTATCGATGTTTGTGGTACCTGCCGTGTATCTGTTGTTGCGTCGGCGTCAGACTTGCGCCGAAAGCATGGCGTCGCCAACTGAGAGACAAATTTTATGAAGCTGTTTGACACGATAAATAAGTTTTTACCCACTCATCTTAACTAACGAAGGAAATCATAATGAAACTTATCGCAACTCTGTCCCTGATCCTCGTCTTGTTCGCATCCAGCCTTGCCAGCGCTCAATCTGGTGGTATGAAAGATATGGATATGAAGCAGTGTATGGAAATGAAGGGAATGAAAGGCATGGACATGAGGAAATGCAAGGAAATGAAGGGTATGGAGATGGGCAAAAAGGTCCAAGGCACGGCCTTCGAGGTAATGACCCACAAAGCGACTGGCGTGGTGAAGGCGGTCGATTCATCTGAGGGTATGGTGACGCTCGCGCATGGACCTGTCAAAAGTTTGAAATGGCCCGCAATGACGATGAATTTCATTGTGAAAGATAAGAGGCTTTTCGACAATCTTACCGTCGGCAAAAAAGTCAAGGTCGAGTTCATAAAACAAGACACTGACTACATTGTGACCTCTGTTAAGTAAATGATGGGGCTGCACTTTTATGGTTTATGCATTCAGAGCGTCTGACCAAGTAGCGTCGAAATGCACCGCCCCATCATAAATTTGCAAAAATCGAAGCGGAGACCGTGCTATATGATGCATGGCTTGCGGCAATGAAACCGAAGAGTTGATCCACTTTGTTGACCAAGTTTCCTCAGAGTACGGTAAACGCCTGTTAGCTTTAGCAGCCCAATAACATAACGAAGCAAAGCGCCATGCAAAGCTAGGGGTCAGGTTGTAATTAAAGATACATTGTGGGGTGTATAGATTGCGGGCAACGGCCAACCGGCATGGGACATCGTCGCTATTTTTGTGCTTGGCACAGTGCGTGACGGTTTGGCTACCGATGTAAAGTCAATAATTGGAGCGATAAGCCGGGGGCGTTTCAGTGATTCGAATGGTGAGTTGATTTGGTTGATTGTGCACGACTGATACACCTGCAACCGCTTTCACACGACAATTTTGCTACTATCTCCGCCTACTTCAACTGCGCGAACTTGCGCGGTCACTTTGTCCAGCACGCCGTTAACGAACTTGTGACCGTCTGTACCACCAAAGGTTTTGGCAAGTTCTACTGCTTCGTTGATAACCACACGATAGGGAATTTCTGGATGATGTATTAATTCATATGCGCCGATCAGTAGCACAGAAAACTCAACCGGACTGAGTTCATCCAGGGCGCGATCAAGATGCATGGCAACAACCGTTTCAAGTTCGGCATGTTGTGTCAGTACGCCACGCAGCAGCTTACTGAAAAACTCCGCATCGTAGCGCCCCACCCCCTTTTCAGCGCGAATCTGTTTTTCTATTTGCTCTTGGTCGCCGCTAGTTAACCGCCACTGGTAGATACCCTGCAAAGCTAGCTCGCGCGAGCGACGGCGCGAACTTTTGGGAGGTACTTTCGCTTTGATGGCTGGTTCGCTCATGCCAATTCCTTCAATAAATTTGCCATCTCAATCGCCACCAACGCAGCTTCCATGCCTTTAGTGTTCATGCGTTCTTCTGCCTGCTCATCGACATCGGTTGTAAGAATGGCATTGGCGATGGGCAAGCTGCCATGCAGTTGCACTTCGCTCACCCCGCGTGCGGATTCATTCGCCACGATTTCGAAGTGGTAAGTGTCCCCGCGAATTACCGCACCCAGCGCTATAAGCGCGTCGAACCTTCCGCTTTGCGCCATGCGTTGCAGCGCCAATGGGATTTCCAATGCACCTGGTACGCTTGCCAGTGTGATATCCGCATCGCTCACACCTTGCTGGACAAGCTGCGCTCGGCAGGCAGCCAGCAGACCTTCGCAAATCACAGGATTGAAGCGGCTTTGTACGATGCCAATACGCATTCCTGCGCCGTTCAGATTCTTTTCGATTTCTTTCATTATTTATCCTGATGGCCGCCCAGCTTACCTTTGTCAGAAAAGCTGGAAGAGCTTGTAATGTTAAGAGTAATTGTAGATGCCCCTGATTTATTCGTGTGGTGCATAACCAACAACTTCCAGACCAAATCCTGTCATGCTCGGTAGCTTGCGCGGGGTAGCAAGCAGGCGCATTTTGCCGACATTCAGATCGCGCAGAATCTGCGCACCAATGCCGTAACTGCGTAAATCCCACTGGGGGATATGGTGCGCCTCAGGCATTACTACAGCACGCGCTAACAAGTCACTCGAAGTTTCGTTGCGATGCAATAACACCAGCACCCCGGTGGATGAGCGACTAATTTTCAGCATGGCATCATGCACACTGATTGAGTTCGTGAAACTTGCCTGCTCCAGAAAATCTAGCACTGATAGCGGTTCATGTACGCGCACCAGCGTTTCAACTTGCGGCTGGATGTCACCCTTCACCAAAGCCAGATGGGTGCGCTGCGTCGTTTTGTCCACATAGCTGATTAGATCGAACGCGCCATAAGCGGTTTGCACGGTACGATTTGCCACGCGCTCAACCAGCTTTTCATGCTGGCTACGATGTTCGATCAGGTCGGCGATGGTGCCGATTTTTAAGCCATGCAGTTGTGCGAACTCTATCAAGTCAGGCAAGCGAGCCATCTCGCCATCATCTTTTAAGATTTCGCAGATAACTGAGGCGGGGGTTAGCCCCGCTAATTGCGCCAAATCACAACCCGCTTCGGTATGACCAGCGCGCACCAGTACACCACCTTTTTGTGCCATCAGTGGAAAAATATGTCCCGGCTGTACGATGTCAGCAGGCTTGGCATTTTTATTCACGGAAACCTGTACGGTGCGCGCCCGATCGGTTGCAGAAATCCCTGTCGTCACACCGCTCGCTGCTTCAATGGAAAGTGTGAAATTGGTCCCCAGCGAAGAACCATTGTCGCGCACCATTAACGGCAGGTTAAGTTGTTTGCAATGTGAATCGGTCAATGTAAGGCAAATCAATCCGCGCCCATGCTTGGCCATGAAATTTATTTTTTCCGGTGTAACGAATTCGGCGGCAAACAATAGATCGCCTTCGTTCTCACGGTCCTCTTCATCCACGAGTACAACCATGTGTCCGGCGCGGATTTCGGCAATGATGTCTTGTATCGGTGCAATATCTGTCATGTTTACTAACCTCGTGCCTGCATAAGACGTTCAACGTAACGCGCGATAAGGTCAATTTCCAGATTGACCTTATCGCCAGCACGCAATTCATTCAGCGTGGTTACCTCTAATGTGTACGGAATCAAATTCACGCTGAACACATCATCTTTAACCTGATTCACTGTCAGGCTCACGCCATTGATTGTGATGGAACCTTTTACCGCGATGTATTTAGCCAATAATTGCGGCACACGCACGCTAAGTTTCCAGCTTTCGTGTAGGTCGGTGAATTCCACTACCTCGCCCACGCCATCCACATGGCCACTCATCAGATGTCCGCCCAGCCGGTCAGCTAAGCGCAGCGCTTTTTCCAAATTGACATGAACACCTTGTACCAGCCCGACCGTACAATTCAATGTCTCGCGTGACACATTCACGCTGAAACGATTACCCTCAATTTTTACGACAGTCAGACACACGCCGTTCACAGCAATGCTGTCGCCAAGTTGCACGTCCTCCATGCCAAGCGCACGAGTGATTATGGAGAGGTTCAAGCCTCCATCACGGTTTTCCGTGCATTCAATGATACCTACATCTGCGATGATGCCACTAAACATGTTGTATTCTAATTTCGTTGGATGCATGCAACTTAACGAATGCCAACAATTCTTTCCATTGGTGTTTGGCACGCACAATTAATTCAATTAAATTTGTCCAGAATATTGCATGTATATTTTGATTGCTCATGACCGGGATGCTCGCCTTCATTAATATTCGCAGGTGAAACGTTTTAATAACTTGAAAATATTTAAATTGCCTGCAATTTGTTTTTATTTCCAGCAACCGAGTGGGTTTTTATTTCCAGCAACCGAGTGG
>JBKJQT010000400.1:0-7580 GCA_046593855.1 Candidatus Nitrotoga sp.
CCTGCTCGCGAGCGATACGGCAATGGCCGGGATGCCCAGCAAAAATCCTTCTGTGGCAGCTGCCACCGTGCCTGAATAAATTGTATCGTCACCCATGTTGGCACCCGCGTTAATGCCAGAGATAACCATATCCGGTTGAGTATCCAGCATGCCGGTAACTGCCAAATGCACGCAGTCGGTCGGCGTCCCATTTACGTAATAAAAACCGTTGGCTGCACGGCGTAAATTGAGCGGGCGATCCAGCGTCAGAGAGTTGCTTGCACCGCTGCGGTCGCGTTCTGGCGCCACCACTATTATTTCGGCAATGGTGGACAGCGTTTCCGTAAGGCAAGCCAAGCCAGGTGAAAAATATCCATCGTCATTACTAAGCAAAAGCATCATAATGCTACTATCCTTTGGTTCTGTATGGGTTAGTGCCCGTCAATGCATTTTAATAAGCATTTTTATTTTGACTCTTTAAAAAGCCTCGCATGCCTTATGGGTACGTGCTGCACGCAGGCATTAATGGAGACGTAATAGTAGTTCCTGAAGCACTCGACGGCGATTGAATCAATAACTGAATTCATTCAAATACTCTTGACAATATTTACCTGACAAAGAATTCGGCTTCGGATCTACATAGTAAGGTAATATCTAAAATTGAGACACGTTACGTCAAACTACCACATCTGTTGCACACCAATTAATTATCGATATTTTATTATGGAAACCAGTTACTTGTTGCGACGAAATATAATTAATAATTATATGGCAATGAATCCTGAAAAACTTGTGGATATTGCGATTGACCTATGGGAGCAGTTGGCCAGGGAAATCATTTCGATCGTAGGTGAAAGTGGTTTCCATTCACTTTACGCGAGAAGTATATACCTTACTCAATCAACTTTTCCTTGGCTCGCGGCAAACTCACAGTTGCCACAGACTCATCACCGGTTCGCGGAATTAAAAATAGGCTTTGAAGTACAAACCCCAACACAAATCAGCGAAGCAAACAGCCTGCTATTAATCACTTTCACCGACATCTTAGCCTCGTTGATTGGGGAGCAGTTAACGACCACTATTTTACGTTCAGCGTGGGGCAATGACGCTTTGGATATAACCGACAAGGAGTTCAAAAATGAGTAAAAAAGTAGGGATACGTCGTCTGGCAACTGGTGTACCTGGTTTGGATAATTTGTTAGGCGGAGGCCTGCCGGAGTTCTCATTTAACTTGATTGCGGGCACGCCCGGTAGCGGAAAAACAACGCTCGCTCACCAGATCATGTTCACGCTGGCAAATGAGACTAATCGGGCCCTGTTCTTTACGGTACTCGGCGAACCCGCATTGAAGATGCTGCGTTATCAACAGCAATTTCCGTTTTTTGATATTGATAAAATCAATAAATCGATTCGCTTCGTCAACCTGTCTGCAGACCTTCTGGAGGGAAATTTTGACAGTGTGCTGTCACGCATTGCCGAAGAAGTGAAAGATTATGCTCCCAGCTTTGTATTTGTGGATTCGTTTCGATCAGTCGTGCAGTCTGCGAAGCAGGAGGAACAGGGGGCGTCCGAACTGCAAGGATTCGTGCAGGAACTGGGCATGCAAATGACGAGCTGGCAAGCAACCACATTTTTAATCGGTGAATATTTGAAGCCAGATGAAGAATCAACCCCTGTCTTTACAGTGGCGGATGGCATTCTGTGGCTTTCGCAAAATTTGCACCGCAATTCAATGGTGCGCAAGATGCAAGTGGTCAAAATTCGTGGTCAAGCCCAGACACCTGGTTTGCATACGTTCCGTATTAATGATGAAGGAATTCAGGTTTTCCCGCGCGCGATTATCAAAAATTACACAGAGCTTGAGCCAACAATCAAGGTACCCACTGAACAAGAACGTATTCCAATGGGAATACCTGACCTGGATGAAATGCTGGGCGGCGGTTTGCCGGTTGGATATTCGCTACTCGTGGTAGGCCCATCCGGTTCCGGAAAAACCATAATGGCGACGGAATTTCTCGCTGAAGGGGTACGCAGAGGCGAACCAGGTGTAATTGCGGCGTTTGAGAAGAGCCCCAGCCAACTGCTGAACGGTAAACTGAATGCGATGATCAAGGCTGGACAAGTTGGGGTGATCGACACGCGTTCCCTGGATTTGTCGATAGATGAAACCTTGCATGATTTGATCGAAATGATTAATCAAATGCAGGCAAAGCGCGTCGTCATTGATTCCTTATCTGGATTTGAGCTGGCATTGGCGCCCCAGTTTAGCGAAGATTTTCGCGGGTCACTGTATAGGATGATTGCCGAGCTTACTGGCATGGGCATGACCATATTAATGACCTCGGAACTGGAGGACCGTTACACCGATTTGCGCTTTAGTCCGTTTGGGAGCGCTTTTCTCGCTGACGCAATTATTGTGCAGCGCTATATCGAAATTGCGGGCCAATTCAAACGCGTCTTATCGGTCGTTAAAGTCCGCGGCAGTAAGCATAGCAAGGATATTCGAGTGTTTGACATTACAGACGAAGGTATTTTGATTGGCGAGGCCCTAACTGAGTATGCTGGAATCATGACAGGTCGGCCCATAGCCAACTCTCTCTTAGGCTGAAGGATTAGATTAGGGAAGAGGGTATGGACAAAAATAACAACAAAGGTACATCTGATACCCGTAACCTAGATCAACTGGACGTGTCACGCCAGTATACAAAAAAGTTGGCAGCTGTCCTCGACGATGAAGTAGCCGTTCTAGGTCGCGAGAAATTGGTAACTGCGCGAGAGGATGCCGTGCATTTGCGTGAAGAGGCTGGAGATCTGCGTGAAGAGGCTGGAGATCTGCGTGAAGAGGCTATTCACCTACGCGAAAAGAATGCCACATTGCGCGAGCGAGAAATTCGTGCGGCAGATATAGCACAGGCAGCGTTCGACGAGCACATAATTAATTTGCAGCAAGCGAATGCACACTTGGTTGTTGCCACAATTAAAGCGCAGAAACTTACTGAGCAAGTCAAAAATGCCAATGTCGAGATGGAGATTGCCAAATCTATAGCTGAAAAGGCCAACCTCGCAAAATCAGAATTTCTTAATAGCATGAGCCATGAGTTGCGTACCCCGCTCAATGCGATTCTTGGCTTCTCCCAGTTGCTTGAGATAGGTCCACCGCCCCCTTCGGCCCACCAAACCAAAAGCCTGCAAGAGATTATCAAAGCAGGATGGTATCTGCTGGAATTAATTAACGGAATCCTTGATCATGCGGCGATCGAGTCTGGAAATTTATCGCTGACGCGAGAACCTGTGTCGGTGACAATAGTTATGCTCGAATGTATAGGCCTGATCGCATCGATGGCGCAAAAAAACGATATTCATATTAACTTAATTCCATTCGACAAGGGCTTGTTTGCCGATGCCGATCGTGTCCGAGTAAAGCAGGTTCTAATTAACCTGCTTTCCAATGCAATCAAATATAACCGCGAACATGGAACGGTGGAGGTGAAATGCATCTGTACCCTGGAACGTATACGCATCAGTATCAAGGATACCGGCGAGGGACTACCTCCGGAAAAACTTACCCAACTGTTCCAATCATTTAATCGACTCGGACAGGAGACCGGCTCCGAGTTAGGCACCGGCATTGGTCTGGTAGTAACCAAGCAACTGATCGAACTGATGGGAGGCAGTATCGGCGTGGAAAGCACCATCGGTGTGGGCAGCGAATTCTGGGTAGAGCTGATCCGGGCCGATATGCCACAACTTGCCGCTGAAAATGCCATACTCGAAAAACTTGCGCTGCAAGCCCATGGAAATGCCATGTTAAGCACACTGCTTCACAAGAAGGACGATCTGGATCCTAACGTTGCTCCAGAAGATAATTGAGAGCCACATGCACGCATGCTGAACGAGTTCAATGTCAATCTCGGTATATGGCTTGCGCGCTCCCAACCACCGGATGATTAATTGCAGGAAAATTAGTCCCGTCGAATTTTTCTGCAATTAATATGAGCGGCAATAAAATTGCCGCTTCTCACAATTTTTTATTAACACATATCATTTCCAGGAAACATTAAAAAAATGCGCTCACGGCACATGGAACGACACCGCACTGGACAAATCGGTTGGCTTCGTCCCGCAGTATTGGGCGCGAACGACGGTATCGTTTCCACAGCAAGCTTGATACTGGGTGTTGCAGCTGCACATGCAACCCACGACAGCATATTGCTCGCGGGAGTTGCCGGTCTTGTCGCAGGAACCATGTCTATGGCTGCAGGTGAGTACGTGTCCGTCCAATCACAGGCAGATTCCGAACAGGCTGACATTGAGCGTGAACGAAAAGAACTCGAGACAAATGATCCAGGTGAGCATAAAGAGCTAGCAGCAATCTACATCGGCCGCGGCCTTGATCCTGCGCTTGCGAAACAGGTAGCCGATCAACTCATGGCGCATGATGCACTTGGTGCACACATTCGCGATGAACTTGGGATATCTGAAGCGCTTAATGCGCGTCCTCTTCAGGCTACCTTTTCTTCAGCAGTCAGCTTCGCTGTTGGAGCAGCCATGCCTCTCCTAGTCACAGCATTGGCTCCAAGCGCAAGCCTGATTCTACTCATCTCAGTTACTTCACTTGTGTTCCTGGCACTTTTGGGTGGTGTGGCTGCGTGGGCCGGTGGAGCGCGAGTAGCTATAGGTGCAATACGCGTCACATTTTGGGGTGCTCTAGCCATGGGATTGACCGCCGGCATTGGCGCTCTGTTTGGAACGATTGCATGAGCTTAGCTCGTTTGGGAGCACGAGCCGCACATAAGATCAACAAAGACATCGATAACGAGTCCGACCAGGAGAAGTTTTTTTGTCTACGACAAATAGGAATCGTGTTCTATGTTCGGTGGAGCACAGACGATCGCTTTCGTTTGAATAATACTGGGTACGCTCAATAAACAAGGGCATGGCGATGACTACGGAAATCAACGATGGTTTGAGTAAAGTCTGGAAAATGGCTAGTGTGGAAGGAGATACAGCTGGAAGGTTGATTCCTAAGGTATCGATAAAAAACGATATTGTTGGGTTGTGATAGATTACAAATGTGTTACGCTACCATGATTATTATTAGGAGATTATGAAATGTCATTAGGAACAATTTTATTAATCATTGTGGTTCTGCTCCTGATTGGCGCGATTCCAAGTTGGCCCCATAGTCGGAGTTGGGGTTATGGTCCCAGTGGTGGTTTTGGATTGGTATTGTTGATCCTGATCATTCTGCTACTTATGGGCAAAATATAGCGAGTTGCTCTAAATTTACTTTACGTCCACTCTTTAATATGGACAGCAAAATAGAAATTTCTGTTTTTAACGCAACGAAGATTGCGATCATAAGCCTCTTGATTCAGATCTGTTTCAAGCATCAAGAGGAAATTTAGCATCATCATTCAATTAAAGGGCTTACCATGACACAATTTAAACGTTTTTCCACTTTTTTCTTCGCTGCAATGTTGGCTTTTCTGGTAGGTTGTGCAGGTACGTCTAAGCAGGCGGGGACGGGTGAATATATCGATGACACCGTTGTAACCACAAAGGTAAAGGCGGCAATTTTAAATGATCCCTCTCTGAAGTCCTCAGAAATTAATGTTGAAACCTTCAAGGGTGTAGTACAACTGAGCGGTTTTGTGAGTTCCCAGGCTGATATCAACAAGGCGGAGGATGTTGCTCGTGGCGTCAGAGGTGTGAAATCGGTCAAGAATGATATGCGGGTCAAATAAGGGCGGATATAGGTCGTCTTCAGACATGGCAATGTCTGAAGACCGACCACCAAAGAAAGGAAAATAAAATGCTGCACTATACTGTTGTGTTTCTAGTTATAGCACTTGTCGCTGCCCTTCTTGGCTTTACGGGTATTGCTGCCGGCGCCTCTGAGATCGCCAAAATCCTGTTCTTCATCTTCATCATCTTGTTTGTAATCTCGTTTATAATGGGACTGATTAACCGTAAGTAACTTTGTTTAGTACTTCAGTAACGTGTCAGGCTTACATTAATAAAGCAGCAAGCATCTGAGCATTAATCTACGCTCTTACAATTGGCTGGCTTTCAGCCAGCCTTTGCTCAAGGGTCGGGAATAAAAGCCGGAATATCAACAATTATATTAAATCAGTTTAAGTAAAATTGTGAAGTGGTATAGTCACGCCTTATTAAAAATAAGTTTGATATCATTCCTCGAGCCGCTTCAAACCCATCAAATCTGATCTACCTGTTCCGCCCTTCGATGAGAGATTAGCTAGCGGACATCACTTGGCGTGATTTATTATTAAGATGGTCGAGCTGGATTCAAAGCGCATGGAACATGCAGTGATTATTTGTCCGCAATTAAGATTTGTTATAGTTAAAATTCAATAAAATCATGAACTTTATGTATATTTTAGTCTGCGAAATTAGGATAATTTCCTTAAAGTTATTCGTGCCCATCGCAAGCTTGGTTCGAAGATAAATGAAGTATTAAACTAGTATGCTGCAATTTGATATTTTAATTATAGGCAGCGGACTGGCCGGGCTTTCTTTGGCATTGAAGCTGGCCGATAAGCGAAAAATTGCCATCATCACCAAGAAATCGCTATTGGAAGGTGCAAGTGTTTGGGCACAGGGCGGAATCGCAGCTGTGTTATCACAAGAAGATTCTCTGGCCGAGCATATACAAGATACCTTGACTGCCGGTGCTGGCCTCTGTGACCCCGCTACAGCGCGCTATGTTATAGAACACGCCAAGCCGGCAATTGACTGGCTAATTGGGCAAGGCGTGCCGTTCACACGTGATGCCAATACCGATACCGGCTATCACCTGACACGCGAAGGCGGCCACAGCCATCGACGTATCATCCACGCCGCCGATGCCACTGGTCATGCTGTACAGGAAACTCTCGCCTCCAAAGTTCTGGCACATCCCAATATCACGATGTTGGAACATTACATTGCCATCGATCTGATTACTGGCAATAAACTCGGCCACACACATAATCATTGCTATGGTGCTTACGCACTCAATAGCCTGAGCGACGAAGTCAGCACCATCGCTGCTCATGACACAATTCTGGCCACCGGCGGTGCTGGCAAGGTATATCTTTACACCACCAATCCAGACACCGCCACTGGCGACGGCATTGCCATGGGTTGGCGTGCCGGTTGTCGGGTGGCTAACATGGAATTTATTCAATTTCATCCGACCTGTTTATATCACCCACACGCCAAGTCATTCCTTATTTCTGAGGCGGTTCGTGGCGAGGGTGGCATCCTGAAACTGCCCGACGGCACACGATTCATGCCTGCTCATGATGAGCGGGCTGAACTCGCGCCTCGCGACATCGTCGCGCGTGCCATCGATTTCGAAATGAAAAAACGTGGTTTAGATTGCGTGTATCTTGATATCTCACATAAGACTGTAGAATTTCTGCAAGCGCATTTTCCTACTATCTACTCGCGCTGCCTGTCGCTGGGTATCGATATCGCACGCCAGCCCATACCGGTGGTGCCGGCAGCGCACTATATCTGCGGTGGCATCGTTACTGATCTGCATGGACGCACCGATGTCGCCAATCTCTATGCTGTGGGTGAAACCGCTCACACGG